>DATKCB010000316.1:0-3164 GCA_035513495.1 Planctomycetaceae bacterium
CTCGACTGGACCTTACTGATGTCTTCTTCCAGATGTCCGTTGGCCTGGAACAAATCGATCCGGCCGTCCAGATCGACGTCTGCGAAAAAAAGACCGAACGAAAGTTGCAGTCGGGTGAGCGGACCGAGTCCGTTAGCAACGGCTTCGTCCCGAAACTGGATTTGCTTCGCGGGAGTGACGTACAGCGCAGTCATTTCGTTCGAAAAATTTCCGATCGCCACACCGATGGAGGAATCGTTACGGTATCGCTCTGAGGCAATTCCCATCGCTCCGCGGGCGTCGCCTTGAGGATCGAACGCCACTCCCGACAGTGCGCCAATCTCCTTGAATGTACCGTCCTTCTGATTCAAAAAGAGAAAATTCTGAACAGTATCGTTCGACACGATGACATCCAGCCAGCCGTCCTCATTGAAGTCGTCGAAACAGACACCCAGCGATTTTCCCATCGGACTGCCCGTGTCGGGATTTGAAATCCTCAAACCGGCCTGTTCAGAGACATCTTCGAATACCCCCCCGTCGTTTCGATATAAAGAGCAATATGTGCCGAGGAATGCCTGCGGCCGGCCGTAGGCGCGTCCCCCGCCAATGAGCTGAAAATTCTGACCGGCATCGAATTGGCGGCTCCATTGCAGGTAATGGCAGACGAACAGATCGAGATCTCCGTCGTTATCGAAATCGAACCAGCCTGCCGAAGTGCTCCAGGCGTCGCCGGTTCCGCCGGTTTTCGTCTTTTCAGTGACGTCCACAAACTTTCCCGATTCGTTGCGGTAGAGTTTGTCCTCTCCCACACATGTAATAAACAGATCGACCCAACCGTCGTTGTCGTAGTCGCCGCAAGCGACCCCCATGCCGTACATTGAAACATCGAGACCCGCCTCGACCGTAACGTCGGTGAACTTTCCGGTCCCATCGTTGGCGTAGAGCTTCATCGTCGCCGGTTTGGAGTTTTCCGGCGTACTCCAATGCCAGTGACGCGAATTGACGAACAGCAGATCCTGATAGCTATCGTTGTTGTAGTCGAAAAACGCGCATCCTCCTCCCATGGTTTCGGGGAGAAGTTTCTCGCCGGTCGCTCCGTTCTCGTGGACGAAATCGATTCCGGCGGAATCCGTGATGTCGGTCCAATGCAGTTCGGGGAGATCGATCTGAGGAATCGCCGGAGTCCGAGGAAGCACGACCGGATCGGTCTTTCCGAGTTCAGCGACCACATTCGGATTCATCCAGAGATAGATTCCGTATCCGATTCCCGCAATGATCGCAAAGGCGATCAGCGAGCCGAGCATGGCCTTGCCGATGATCGAGTCATCGCCATCGACGTAATCCCGAGGATCGTTCATTCCGATCTGTCCTTATTCGTTCTTTGATGAAAGTTTAGCGGAAGCATTCATTTTGAGACCCGGCGCGCCCGGTCGTTGCAGATCGTAAATGACCAGCGACTCGGCGGCGTGATTGGCAGCGGGATACTTCTCGCGAGCAATCCGAACCGCCTCTCCCTGAGCCGTATCATCGGGTTTGTATTTCTCGTGCAGTTCTCGATGGAGTTTTTCCTGCTCCGGCTGCTTTAGTTCTCCGTAGATCAGCGACAGGTTGTAGTGCGCCGTCGCGTTTTCGGAGTCTTCCTTGAGAGCGTTCTGAAACTCGGAGATCGCCTCTTCGAGCAATGCGATCCGCTCTATTTCGCGATCTTCGGTGCGGATTTGTTTCGCCCGGTCGAACAGCGTCAAGCCGAGCGTGTTGCGCACGTTGTAATCCCGGCTGAAATCGAAGAATCGGCTGCGGCGTTCCTCGGAGTCTCCGTACAAGATATTCTTGAAGTTCTTTTCCGCTTCTTCCAGGTGCAATTGTTCGCGACTGACCAACCCCGAGAACCATGAGAGGGTCCACTCAGGTGGAGCGGGGTCGGTATATTTCGATGCGCGATTGAGTGCCTCACCGGCCTCATCGACTCGTCCTTCGCGCAGCAGCACACGCGCGAGGTTCAACGGGCCGTCGTAACGGTTCAGTTCTTCGACTTTCAGAAACGCCTGTTCTGCCTGTTTGAGTTCGGCCTTTCCCTCCAGGAACAGCCCGATTCCGTAATCGTTCCAGCGCTGCCAGACGGGAATCTCGCGGTCGGCGTTCTCGACCTTGGCATCCACTCCCCTAATCGGGAATGTGATCGAATCTTCGGCGAGAGTGACGACGGGCAGCTCGTTCACGTAAGGTGTCCCGCGTTCGTAACCGGCAATCGGGTTGTCATTCGGCTTGAGTTGCTGAGCGACGATGTTCATGTACTCGTAATCGAACTTGCGATACTGAAGTTTTACCTCAACGGTCAGGGGTTCCGACATTTCTTCGGGCAGCGTGAATCCGTAATGCACAACCTGACCGGCACCCGGCGGGATCTGGTGGTTATACAGCGGCGTGAAAATGTCCTGCGCGTTGCGCCGGTTGATGCGGTTTCCCTTCCGGTCGAGCATGAACACGTTCACGAAATGAGACCAGCGATCGACTTCGCCTCGTTCGTCCATTCCGCCGCTACGGCCGATGATTTTGTCTCCCGACTTTAAGGTAACGTCCATCCAGACTTCGTTGGAATCGACCGTCCCCTGTGTGAAGAGATGCCCGAGTTTGAGCGTCCGGATGACCGTTTCCAGCAGGTATGGTTTGCCCGGCTCAAGAGTCGGAACATCCGGTCGTAGCGGTGCGTGAAACTCCCCCTCGATCGTACCGCCTGCTTTGATCCCGAACACATCGACCCGCAGCGCACCGTCGAGAAACTCTTGATGCGCCTCGATGACTTTGTCCAGAAACCCGTTCATCGCGGGAACACCCGTGTTGCCGGACGCAAACATGTGATTGTGAATACTGAGTTTGTCGCTCCCCGCGAATAGTTTCGCACCAAAGTCGTCGGATTCCTGCAACTTCATGTGACAACCGTTGCAGTTGGTCTGGGCGGTCGGAGGATAGTAAAAACTCGCGACACCGTGTCCCGACACGCCGCTGAGCAGCCAGGCGTCGTAGTGATTCTGGCCGCGAAGAAAATCCTTATAGGCAGTCAGTGCCTTGGGGAGATGGACTTTGTGGCACGTCGAGCAGAATTCCGCCGACGCATGAAACGGCTTCAAGAACGTCTTCTTGTGAAACGTCGGCTTGGCTTTGACCAGTTGAAAATTGATCCACTG
>DATKCB010000317.1:0-4770 GCA_035513495.1 Planctomycetaceae bacterium
CACGGCTCGAACGCTCTTCGTCGACCGCGTCACGACCGGACCGGCGGTCGAACCGGCGCTTGCATCGACCGGAATCCGGACGGTGAAGAGCGTTCCGACACCGAACTCTGATTCGAATTCGATGCGCCCCTTCATCAACTCGACCAGTCCTCTCGTGATGACCAGCCCCAGCCCGGTCCCTTCCACGTTCGACGAGAGACGTTCGAAGCGGTGGAACAATTTCGACTGCTCCTGCGGACGCATACCGCGACCCGTATCGCTGATGCAGATGACGATCTCTTCCCCGCCATCACCTTGTTCGCGATGTGCGGAAATCACGACCCGATTCGGGCGGATTCCGGCGGTATCCTTGAACTTGCAGGCGTTGGTCCCAAGATTCTTGATGATCTGTTTGAGCCGTTTGGAGTCCGAGCGGATCGCGCCCAGGCTTTCGTCCCAGTCGGTGGTCAGAACGCAATCGTATTTTTGTGCGTACATCTGCAAAGATTGTGCGACGTCGGCGAGCAGCGGAACCAGTTCGAAGTCGCTGAGATCGATCGACATCCCATCCATCACGATCTTCTGATAATCGAGGATGTCTTCGATCAGATCGCGCAGATCTTCGGTCGCTTTGCGGATTGTCTTCACGTCGGCCGACTGCTGCTCGTCGAGCTGAGCCATTTCGAGAAACTGGACCGCTCCGTACAGCCAGTTGAGCGGAGTTCGCAATTCGTGGCTGACGCTCGCCAGAAACTCGTCCTTGCTGCGGGCCAGACGACGCGCCTCGTCGCGGCCCCGTTTCAGTTCCTCGTTGGCTTTGCGGAGTTCTTCGGTCCTCCGCTCGACGCGCTGTTCGAGATCGCGATTCAAATCGCGCAGTGCCAGTTGACTGGACAGAATGTCCCGGATCATCTTCTGAAATGACTGCGCGAGAACTCCCAGCTCATCCTTGCGGTCGGTCGGCAAGGTTGAAGATAGCTCGTTGACCTGCTGCTCCCAGCGATCCGAATCGGTCTCCTGATCGAACGTCAGAGAGGAAACCGCTTCGGCGGAACGGGACATTCGCCGCAGCAGACTGGCAATCTTCAATCCGCTGAGCAGCACCAGCCCGATGACCAGCGCGATCATCAGCGACGAATACAACGTCGCCTCGCTGAGCCGCTCTCCCAGCGCCGCTTTGACTTCTTCCGAAAAGACGACCCGCGAGATCATCACCCCGGACGCCTCGATGTTCGGTCCGGAAGCAAGCGGCACGCTGATCGTACTGACGCGGCCGCTCGTACACTCCACCGGTACGATCCGTTCTGCTTCGAGACGATCGAGTTTCTCGAAGACGCCCGCACGTTCCTCAGCCGGCAGGTTCTGCTCGAAGGCGGCCCGCAGCTCCGCGATCGTTTTCTTGCGCAGAGATTCCAGTTCGGCTTGAGAGGACGCCAGTAAACGGAGCGTCGAAACCGTCGTGGAAAGCCCCCCCACACGATTCAAGGGAGCGACTTCGCTTTCCGAGTTCGCCCGCCACTCCTGATCCGCCAGATTCAGCGCCATCCGCCTCAGCGTCGCCAGGGCAATCGCCGTGTCCCGGGTCGTCTTCAGGCCGGCATCATCCGACTCCCAGTAGTAGAATTTGACCCCTGCCGGCAACAACAACCCCTGCTGCGAATACCAAGGCTCGCTCAGAAAGGGAAACAGGATGCTCGTCAACTGACTCCGTTCCCAATCGACTTGATCAACCGCGTACTCGGAAAGGGTCTCCAGCCACCGCGCGTTGACAAACGGTTCCTCGAGCGCAGTGGCTGACAGATTGAAACTTCCCGCTTCGTCCGAGACCTGTTTGCGGTCGAACGGATTCAGAATCAGCATTCCCCGATGATCGACGACGACCGTCATGTGCCGAGGAGTAGAACTCATCCGCGCGAATCGCGCGTCGAGCCCCAACCCCATCAGCAGAATTTTCCCGCGACTGTCGGGCGTGGCAGGGATAATTTGACCGCCCGCCCAGAAGACGTGAGCCTCCTCGGTACGGTCGTGTGTTTCGGTCGAGCGAAGTTTCAAACGTGCCTTGCTCAGTTTCGTGTGAATTCGCTCGGACAATCGGTCCCCTTGGAGCTGTTCGATCAAAGTCGTGCGAAATTGCAGATAACCGGCGTTCTCCTCGGGCGCGAGCGACGCGCCGAAGCGGTAGCGGCTCTCGACCGGCAACGGGGCGAATTCCCCGTCCACTTCCGTTGTTTCGATCGTTTCAATCAACAGATACTGATCCTCGGCCGACCGGCACCGTTTGACCCACTCGTCCGTGTTGCCTTCTTCGATTAAACGCGCCAGCGACAGATATTCGCCGATCAGGCTTTGGGTCTGATCGGCCAGTTCGTATCCTCTCAACTCGGTCTCGTCCGCGAGGTCCGTCATTTCGTGATCGAACATGATGTCCTGCGCGAGGGGCACGAACAGTCCCCACAACAAGAGCAACGTCGCTCCGGCGGGAATTCCGAAGAACATCACGATCTTGAAGCCGATCCCCCAGAAATAGCGTCTCGGAGAGGGCATGTCGGTCGGCGTCCGGGTACAGGAAGATTCGGGAAGATCCGCATCCGCGAGAAACTCGAGTTGCGAACAGTCAGTCTATCCGTTGAAGCACACAAAATTCCAGAACGACTCGGAAAAGCGGCCGCGCCGAGCGTAGAAGCGACCTCGTCGATTCAAGCAAATCGTATTCTGAACACACCAATCCGAGTATTTTTTACAACTTCAGATTGTCCGATCGTCCTGCTGACCGATGCATCTTGTCGATTCATCGGGAACGAGTTATGGTCCGGCTCCCTCCTTTCGATCCGTTCGGGTCTGCGCCATGAGAATGATCTGCCGTTCGATATTTTTTGCGCTGACATTGTGCTGCGGAAGCGGGTGCCTCTGGCAGCGTCCCTACACTGTCAACTACGAGCCAACATCAGAAATCCAGCCGGCGTCGTTCGAGCGATCCTCTCAGAAAAGCGTTTATGTGGTCGGACACGGCTGGCATACCGGGATCGTGTTGCCGGTCGGCGAAATTTCTCCCGAAATCTGGCCTGAAGTCAGCGAGTATCGGAAGCACGATCTCGACTTTGTGGAATTTGGCTGGGGCGATGAAGGCTTTTATCGCGCCACGAAAATCACTCCCTCGCTGGTCGCAAAAGCGGCATTTGTACCCACTCCCAGCGTGATGCACGTAGCAGGATTTCCCGGACGGGTCATGTCGTTTTATACCGCCAGCGACGTGATCGAAGTTCAACTCGACGACGACCAGTTCGACGCTCTGTGCCGATTCGTCAGCGATTCGTTCGAACGGGATTCCTCGGGAAAATCGGAAAGTCTCGGTCCGGGGCTGTATGGAGCGTCGCAGTTCTACCGCGCACGGGGTAAGTACTACGTCCCCAAAACGTGCAACATCTGGACGGCGAAGGCTCTCCGTGCCGCCGGGCAGCCGATCTGGTACACGACCTCGCTGACTGCGGAGAGCGTGCTGAGGCAATCCCGCGCGTTCGGAGAAGACTTGCAACAGTCTTCCTCAGGGATCAAGCGCGCTGCGTTGGGATACAACGAGTAGTCCGTTCTGCGAACGTCGAGCGACCATCTGCCGACGGACTGTCACGCTGGTGAAGCTGAGGTGTTCACGACGCTCATCTTGCAGTAAAACGCCGAATTCTTCTATGATTTGAGAGCGATTTCGACGTAGAATACATGGATCGAGGTCATTTGTGATGTACATCACAGACCTTTGATCCCGCCGGGTCGATGATAAGAGAGATTCGACTTCGATCTCGCGAACCCCAATCTCAGGCACTCGGAGGCTGATCCTCCGGTGGTTGTTGATCTGTAGTTGTTGATCCAACGAGAAGTTTTGACAATCCCTTCCTCCACAGACTTATTTCCCAGTCAATCCCGCCTCAACAGTAAGGACGCCCTCATGCGTCGTTGTTTTCGCTTGTTTCTCCTGTTCGGACTTGCTGTGTCGCTGCTCGGCCCGGTCGGTTCGGTTCAGGCCCAGCCCTCCGAACTCAAACTCGATTTATTCGATCTGGCGACTCAACCGGGTGCGACCGGCTTCGACAATCCTCTCGATGCTTCGGGTCCCGCAAAAGTCGATCTCGTCCCGGCGGACGCCCGGCCGGGTGAAAAAGTGAAAGTCCGCATCACGCTCGACCTGCCTCTCGGGAGCTATTCGTATTCGCTCAATCCCGACTTCAGCGGAGCGACGAAGATCCAACTCGATCGAACCGAGGGACTCGAATCGCTTCAGACGGAGTTCGTCCCTGATCACGCACCCAAACGCGCATTCGAGCCGCTGTTTGACCGCGAGGTCGAAAAGTATTATGGACGAGTAATCTGGACGAGAGAGTTTCGCGTGCTCCCCGACGCGCGTCAGGTCTTCATCAAGGGAAACGCCAATTATCAGATTTGCGACGACCAGACGTGCCGGAAGTTCGATACACCGATCGATCTCTCCTACTCCCCAACCTCGCAACCCGAACTCGCTTCGGCGGCCGAGGCGATCGTTCATCCTTTTTCGTTCAAAGAACGACCGACTGCGATGGGGCAACCGGGCAAGGTCGAAGCCGAGATGCGGCTTGCCCCCGAAGACGCGAAACCGGGCGAGACCGTCACGCTCACCGTCACCATGCGGATCGACGAAGGCTGGCATTCCTACTCGCTGACTCAGCCGGAAGGACCGGGCGCGCTTCCCACGGAACTGACGCTGTCGAGCTACCAGGGGCTGGAAGAAATCGAAACGTCGTTCATTCCGCAGCAGAAATACGA
>DATKCB010000318.1:0-3932 GCA_035513495.1 Planctomycetaceae bacterium
CGGAATGAAAATATACGTTCCGAACTGGACTTTCGACATGTGATGCCGAGTGAGCTTCTCCTCGTCGATCGCACCGGAGGTTTTTTCGAGACTGGCCATGAGCGATTCCTCACCTCCCAGCTTCATCGCAATCACGTAGAATGTGACGACTCCCAGGACCATGAACACGATCGTCTGAAAGGTATTCGCCCAGGCGGTTCCGCGCATCCCGCCGAAGAAAACGTAGATCAATACCACCAGACAGATCACGAACGATGCCACCGCTTTGGGAACACCGCCTCCAGCTCCCTCTTCGAGAAAAGCCGGGAACGTACCGGGATCGAACGTCCCCTTGGTCACTCCGTTGATGAATGTTCCCGAGGCCGAGACGCCGATCAGCAGATAGGGAATCACCATCCCGACGAGTACCGGGAACAGCAGCACTCCGATCTTGTCGCTCTCCAGCCGGTCGCGGAAGTATTGGATCTGCGTGGTATATCCGTACTTCTTGCCGAGGGACCACAGTTTCACACCCAGCACGAAAAAGCAGAGCGAGTGAATGATTCCCGACGACGAAGCGAGCAGACCGTACACGCCCGCACCTTCCGCATACGCTTCGCCGGTCGAACCGACGAGCGCGAACGCCGTCATCGTCGTGCCGAACAGTGACATGAGCAGCATGAACGGACCGATCGAGTGACTGGCCAGCATGTAGTCCTGGCTGGTTCCCTTGAACAGTTTGCTCGAGAACAGACCCAGACAAAGCAGGATCGCAATGTAGCCAGCGATGATTCCGAGGACGGTCATTTCGCGCCCCCTTTCTCTTTCATCTCCTTGACTTCGCTCAGCACTTTCTCTTCGAGGTCGTCGGGCCAGGCGATCCGCGTCGCGAGAAACCACACCGCTCCCGCGCCGAGTGAGATGCACATCTGGTAAAACAGCGTCACGGGAACGAAGCCGAATACGAGATTCGAGTTCTCCCAGTTCCAGTTATCCTGATGCAGAACGAGCAGCAGCAGCACCAGGGCGCTGATGATCAGGCGGCCTCTTTTCAGCGAAGGATTCGACATTTCGAGCTTCCGGAAAAATTTAAAGTGCGGGACCAATCGAGGGGTTTCAACGAACAACGTGCGAGGATTCGCATCTCGCTCATCACTGGGACGAAACGACGGGCGATAGTGTAACAGCTTCGATTCGCGTTCGAAACGATCAAATCAAACAGTTTTTTCGAAGCCTTGTTGCAACCGGCGGCGGGCGGGATCCTGCCTGTAAAACTCGGCCAGAACTTCGTAAACCTCTGGGAACTCGCTGCGAAACTTGAGCGGACGGCTGAAAAAGGATTCCGTCGCGACAGCGAAAAACTCACCCACGTTCGTCGTACCGTAACAACTCATCACACTCGGATGTCCGCGGCGGCAGTCGCGAATCAGTTGCTGATAGCCCTCCGTCATAACCTCCACCCAGCGGTCGAGCTGGGCCTGATCCTCCAGCGGCGGTGTTCCGTCGACGGTCCGGCCGTTGAGCATGTCGAGCTGATGCGCGAATTCGTGCAGGACCAGATTCTCGCCGTTCGTTTCCTCGCGCGCTCCCGCCAGGGAATGTTTCCAGGACAAAATGACCGGACCTTGCCACCAGGCTTCTCCCATCCGGGGCGATCCCCCTTCGGTCTGGATCTCATTCACAGGATTTTGAACGTCGGGAACCAGATAAGCGTCGGGGTAAACGAGAATCGAGAGGACGTGGTCGAAGTACATCTCGTCCAGCCCCAATCCGAGCAGACACGCCTGCGCCGCGATGATGACTCTCATCGCAGCGGTGAGCTGCAGCCCTCCGCAACCTTCCCAGTTTTTTTCTGCCGCGAAAATCTGGATCGATTGTTTGAGCTTCGATCGTTCGGATTCCGACAGTTCGGGCCAGATCGCAAAATCCTCTTCGAGGATTCGCTCCCACGCTTCGGGAAATGGTCGCGCGAGCAAACGTCGCCTCCGCCGCTTTCGAAACCAGCCAAACACAATCGACCGAATCCTTTCCTCGGAAGAGCGATGCTCAGGAATTGTCACTGAAAACGATTATAAAACGATTATTCGCAATCGATGCGTAAAGTAAATGAGTGGAGCGAGACTGTGGGTTGGCGGCCTCGACGCAAACACTTCTTGTCTTTTGGGATCCCCCTCATCTACAATAAAAGAAGCGCACCGAGAAGTCGCATTACACGACAAGGAGTCTGCCTTGCACGGTCGAATCATTTCCGCACGATCCGAGTCTCGACGGAGCAGAGAACTTGGAATCGAATCTGATCGGGATCTCTCCAGGCTGCTCGGCTCCGCGCCGTCGTTAAAGCAGTTACTAAGTTGGATCGCGGTCCTGATTTGCGGACTCGGTCTCGCACGCCCCGTGACCGCGGCCAGCCTGTCGGAAGCCGAAAAGTTGTTTCGCACGGGCGATTACGCCAAGTGTGCGGAGATGACGGGGCTGGCGATCGCCGAGGGAGAATCCTCCGAGCAGTGGCGGCTGCTCAAGATTCGCTCCGAACTCATACTCGGGCGGTACACGCACGCGCTGGAGACGCTCGAGGAAGCAAAAAAGAAATTTACTTACAGCATCCAATTGCTCTGGCTCGAACGGGAGGTGCGGCGGTTCAACGGTCAATCGGCCAAAGCGGATGCGATTCTCGCCGACGTCGCGTCCCTGATCGAACGTCAGAGCTGGCGGTTTCGTGACTCGGACAGCGTGATGATCATCGGCCAGTTCTTCATGGAAATCGGAGCCGATGCCAAACAGGTTCGCAACGAAATTTTCAGCCGCGTACAGAAGGATCTTCCGAGTTACACCGGCGCGTACATCGCCGGAGCGGAACTCGCTCTGGAGAAACACGATTACGCCCTCGCCGCTGAGGATTATCAGAAAGCGCTCAAAATCGATGAGGACGACCCCCGGATTCATTTCGGGCTGGCCCGCGCGTTCGAAGAGAGCAACTCGGAGTTGGCGGAAACGCATCTGAACCGCGCCCTCGAGATCAATCCGAATCACATTCCGTCACTTTTGATGGCGGCCGAAGAACAGATCGACGCCGAACGGTACGACAAGGCCGAGGAGTTTCTGGAGCAGGTGCTGGAAGTCAATCCGCGACAACCGAAGGCTTGGGCGTATCGGGCGGTCCTGTCTCATCTGGAGAACGATCCGAAGAAAGAAACCTTCTGCCGGGATCAGGCGCTCGCGAACTGGAAGGATAATCCCGAAGTCGATCAGCTGATCGGGCGGATGCTCTCGCAGAAATACCGTTTCGCCGAGGGAGCCGAAGCGCAGCGGCGGGCTCTGGCGTTCGATTCCGACTACCTGCCGGCCAAGATGCAACTGTGTAACGATCTGTTGCGGCTGGGTGACGTCGACGCCGGCTGGAAACTCGCCGACGAGGTGTTCGAGAAAGACAACTACAATGTCGTCGCGCACAACCTGACGACGCTCCGCGACCGCATGGCGAAGTTCCGCACGCTGAAAAGCGACGGCTTCGTTGTCCGGATGGATGCGGAAGAGGCGGAAATTTACGGACCGCGCGTGCTCGAGCTGTTGCGCGTCGCGAAACAGGATCTGACCGAAAAATATCAGATCGAACTCGACGAAACGATCGCGATCGAAATTTTTCCCCGCCAACAGGATTTCGCGATCAGAACCTTCGGACTTCCCGGAGGCGCGGGTTTTCTGGGAGTCTGTTTCGGCAGCGTCGTCACGATGAACAGTCCCGCCTCGCAGGGAGCAAGTCCTTCGAACTGGGAAGCGGTGTTGTGGCATGAGTTCTGCCACGTCGTGACGCTCTCCAAAACTCACAATAAGATGCCACGCTGGCTGAGCGAAGGGATCTCGGTCTACGAGGAAGGCCAGAAAAATCGTGCATGGGGTCAGTCGATGACTCCCGAGTACCGCGAGATGATTCTCGGCGAAGATCTCACGCCGGT
>DATKCB010000319.1:0-7313 GCA_035513495.1 Planctomycetaceae bacterium
AGAAACAGCAGCGACCCCATCGCGCACAACAACACCGCCAGAAAGGGAAACAGCGAAACCGAATTCGAATTCGTTCGCCGGCGGCTCATGATTCTCTCCGAATACTTGCGTGATCGAGTCGGACCTGAATGTTGGGTTGGATTTAACGGGTGGACAATTTCAAGTCACCCGTTTAACCCCCCCTTGGTCCCCCCTGAGTAAGGGGGGAAAATGATTGTTATCCGGCTCGGGGTAACGTGCGTGCGGTCATCAGGTGGATGGCTGCGTTCAGGTTGTGCAGGAGTTCTTCCAGTTTATTTCCGTCGGAAATGGTTTTGATGTTGATGGCCAGGCGGTCGGTCAGCGAAGTGAGGGAGAGCTCCTGTTCGCAGAGTTTCGAGAGCAGTTCGGTCTGTTTGCGGATTTCGTCGAGTTGCGACCCGGTCGAGTCGGTGCTGTCGCGAAGCTGACGTTGCCAGGTCTGAAGTTCGTGCATCAGTTCGGAGGAGAGCGAGCGGACGTGGGCGTTCAGCTCCCTGGTTCCGTCTTCCGACGCCTGATGGATTCGCAGGACCGAGGATTCCGATTCTTCGCGGATGCGAATCTGCGAATCGCGGTTTTCTTCGACCAGCGTTTCGAGCAGTTCGGCGATTCCTCGAAAGGCTCCCAGAAATTCACTCTGCGCCTGCTCGACCGACAGTTCGTGATGGGCGAGTGAGGTCTGAATCGATTCGGCAATCGAGCGGGTCAGTTCGCTTTGCTGCTGGTGGAGACTTTCGAGCCAGGCCGCGCGCATCCCTTCGACCGATTTCTTCCAGAGGTCGGTCTGCCAGGCGATCATTTCCCGCGTGTTCTCGAGCAGTTCTTCGGAGGCGGCGAGTTCCGCGGCGGCGAGCGGACTTGATTTTGTTTCCCGGGCTGATGCGAAACGGATCGCGATCTCCTCAAGCCCCTTGTCTTCGATCTCGTTCAGAATCTTCATTTCCATCCGCTCGACCAGAAACGAGGCGAAGACCAGGAGCATCGACAGCGTCAGCGCGAGAGCGGTCGTGTCGAACGAGACAGACAGTCCCGCGACGACATCTCCCATCGAGTCTTTAAGCTGCGAGAATTCGATATTGGCGATCGCCATCGTGATTCCGACGACGGTTCCCAGAAACCCGAGAATCGGAACCGCCCACGTGACCGTCCGGACGAGCGCGTAACTTTCGTGCGTCCGCTCGGCATCCCGATCGGCGAGATAGCGGAGATGTTCCTCGATCGACTCGGAGGATTTCTGTTGAGTCAGATATTTCACGCACTCTCTGAGTCGCGTAAGGTATTGGGTCGTTTGAAACCGTTCGGGAGCAGCATTCAGATTCGATTCGAGCTGCTGCAGGGCGGCTGCGCCGGATTCCGTGACACCCTCGAACAGATCGACTTGCAAGGCGTCTCGCTCGGTCGCTCCACGAATCGACTTCATCGCCAGCACGGTCATGCCGACGAAGAACAGATAAGCCGTTGCATATTCGAGCGGATGTCCGCAGAAATAACGCTCGGCCAGTTCGCGATACCGGGGCAATACGGGGATCAGACGGTAAAACACGAAACATAACACCCCCGCCCAGAGTAAAGGGGAGGCGGCGATTCCCGAATGGGAACCTGAGTTCTGTTTCCGAGCGGTCATACGAAACTCCTTGTCCGTGTGATGTCGTTTGCGTCGGGACGCTTGTGAAATCAGGATTGGGGAACCTGGACCGGCGTTGCTGCCAGTCACACCAGCGTGCTTCGCTCCAGTTGCTCTCGCGAGACAAAGACGACTGCCGGTGCAGAGTCCTGTTTGCGCAGCAATCCCCTCGCGGAGAGGCGGGTCCCCCAGAGAAGAAAATCGGCGTAATAAGCGTTAAAAATCATCGATTCCTCAAAAACGATCCATTCGGACCGGCCTCCGACGACCGCAGTTGGACGTAAAATGATATGTGGTCAATAGATACGATGGGGTTGAGCTAAACAGCCGAAACGCACAGAATCCGGTGGATCGGGCGTTCGCGAGATGTTTCGGTCAGTCGAAACGCCGGGCAGACTGCATTCCGCGACACCCAAGCATCCTGCCCGGGTCACTGGAGAAATGAGAGGTGAATTCGTATCCTGTCCCCTGACAGATCATCTCCCCCGTAAAACTCCCCTGGTTACCAAGCTCTCCACTCATATGTCGTTTTTCCCGGCTCACTTGCGCTGACGGATGAATGTCTCTGCTCATCTCGATCGATTCTCTCGCACGATTTTTCGCCAATGACAATTTCGCTCGAACCGAATTCGAAACATTTCCCGGAACATGAGCGGGAACGGTTTCGCGAGTTGCTCGGTTATCTGAATTTTTCGGCGGGCAAACCCGACGCGAAATTTCAGCACAACTTGAGCGAACTGCATCGGTTGTACGGGTCGAGTCTGGATTGGGATTTGCTCTGTCCGCATCTCTTGCATGCGCTGGAGGAACTGCGGCAGCAGGCGGATGCGTTTCAAAATGTCGAGCAGGCTCGGGTCGTCATCGTGATGACGTTCGGAGAATGTTTCCCGCGGTATCGCCAGCATCATCGGGATTTGCTGTTTCACCTTGCCGACTCCGAACTTCAGCAGCCGTTTTTTCTGGCCCGCGTCTTCGAAGCGATTCTCGGTCAGGGAGGTCCCTGGGAGGAAACCGACCGAATTGTGACGGCGGCGATTCGCCAACTGAACGACTTCGTGGGGTTTCGCCCCGTCGCGGTGCTCGAAAACGAACAACAGATGGAACCGTACGCTCACGAGCGATACCGTCCCGTCCCGCTCTACCTGAAGGGTGCCGGAGTTGCCGCGGGGCGGTACGAACGGCTGATCGCCTCGACCATTCAGTTTCTCGAAGCAACGCCGCAGGACATCCTCGCCGATTCGTATTTCGATCTGAATCGCATGGAGGAGCTGGCGATCGATCTCCGCGCGCACGATCACATGCATCCGGTCAATAAACGAACCAACTACATGTTCGGGGAATGGGATCCGCATCAGATCGATAATCAGGGGGGGTACACCCGGTTCGTGATCCGGAAAATTATCCTCGTATCGCTGCTGGAATGGATGGCCGATCAGACGGAGCTTTCCGAAGAGGAACTGCTGTACGATGCGTCTGCCGTGCTGTGCGGAACGGCGCTGATGGCGTCTTCGATCAGCGGGGCCGGTCCCGAGACGCATTCTTCGGAAGTCTCGCTCACGACGCTGCTCCCCAAAGTCGCCCGCCAGCGGGATGCGTTTTACGACCGGTTGATGGAACTCGCCCAGGGGGATCGCCAGAAGCGATTGCGGAAGTACGCCAAACAGACGCAGCAACCCTTCGGTCACGTCCGCCAGTATCTCAACATGTGCCTGGCCCGCTACGGAGCGCGGCAGGTCCAGCACCGTCAGATCGCTCACCTGTATGCGCGGATGGGATTCGTCGACGCGGCCCGCGAGCAGGCTGCCGTCATTCCGTGCCTGTCGGCTCGTTTCGAGACCGAAGCCGAGTGTCTGATTTCTTCGGCTCATCTGCTGCTGGATCGATCGGAAACTCAGCAGGCTGCCGATCTGGCTCTCGAACTGGACGAGCTGCTGCATCGAGGAATCGAGTGCGGCGCGTTCGTCGATCCGTGGAATGTGCTCGGGTTTCAAGCTCAGTTCCCTTTATTTTCCGCCCGCGAGGACAGCGTTCCCGATCATCGGATCGAACTGCTGCTCGGGCTTGTCGAGGGAATTTTCGGCGTGTTCGCCCGCGTGATGGGTGAGGCGGCCGCGCAAGGCTTGAACGAACTGCGCGATTCGACGGCGAAAAAATTCCGGGTCCTGGGTCATTTCTGGGACCGGTACGCCACGTCGACGATCGACGATCTGCCCGAGGTTTCCGGACAGGAAAGTTACCTCTCGGCTTCGCGGGTCTCGAACGGTCTGTCGGACTGGCGGGAAGGGGGCGAAGAAGCCGGCAATATCCTCTTCTGGAGAGCGAAGGTCCAGGAATTCGAATCGGCCAAGGCGTATTCGCTGCTCTCGACGACGCTGCTCGCCAAAAATGACTACATCGCCTCGATGTCGCTGCTCATTCAATGGCTGTCTCAGGCCGATACGATCGGCCTCGAATCGGGTCCGCATTCGATTCACGATCAGTTCCGCAACTGGATGAAAGCGGCTTCGACCGAGCTTCCCGCCGACGAACGCTGGCCGGTCATGAAGAAATTTTTCGACTATCTCGAAGCCAACGCGGGAATTTATTGGGAGGTCCCTTCCAATCAGTCGCTCGAACTCGACTACGATGACGACGAAGACGACTTTCAGATCGAAGATCTGTTCGAGGGGGACGACTTCGAGGGTTCCGATTCGGACGAAGAAGAAGATAGCGAAATTTTCGACGCGGCGTACGACGAGCTGATGTTCCACGACAGCAGTGAAGAGGGCGTCACCAGCGACACCGTCGAGGGGGGGTACAACCTCGAACCGACCGAATTCGAGCTGCTCTACCGGGAACTCGAACCGCACCTCAAGTTTCTGCTCTCGCTCGGACAGTTGTGGCAAATGGCGTCCGCATCGATCCGCTCCCGGGAAGCGGAAGCGATCGACGACGCCGGCGAGGTTCTCGCGCCCCCCTACTTTCCGAGTACCGACGACGAACGACAAGCCATTTTATCGTGGTATCGCAAAACGATCGATCTGCAGCGCGGACTGACGAGGCTGCTGGTCGGCGTGTGGGAACAGGAAATCGAGGGAGGGCAAGGAGACCACGACTCGAACGTCGAGTACGACATCCAGTTGCAATCCAAGTTTCATCTGCTGTATGCGATCATCAACGCTTATGTGAATATGTATTTCGCATCGTGGTCGCTGTTGTGCCTGCTCGAAGAAGCTTCGAGCTCCCTCGCGGAAGACAGCGACGAGCGGCTGATGATCGATTACTTTCGGGCGATCTTTTCGGGTCAGACCGATCAGGTGAGAAAGCTGACGCCCGGTCTGCTGGAGATGCTCCGCAAAAAGCCGCTGCTGTACGTCCCGTTCGAGCACGGGGGGCAGCCGGGCTCGGTCCTCTCGGCCCGCAAACTTCAGACGTTCCTCCGATTTCTGCTGACTCACCTGCCGCGGATGGGTTTGCTCTTCGAAACCTATGAAGTGCTGTACGCCGCGTATCGGATGGAGCGGGAACACCGTCCCGCGGGGATGGCGGTCACCGAATTCGATCAGCTCTTTCGCGCGGCGGTCGGGAACTCGCTCCAGTGCGTGACCCGTTCGTCGCAGAAGTGGAAATCGGGAAAGTACACCAGCGAAGAACTGGTCGATCTGATTGGAGAGATCGTCGAGCAGTACCTCGAATTGTGGGTTCGCCACAGCCGGTCGATGCGTCTCTCGACGGTCGAAGTGCTCATCGACGACGAAACGATGGCCTCCGTCCGCGAGTTCATCATTCAGTACGGTGCCGATCTGTTTCACGCCCGCATGCTCTCGCTGGGGAACGTCCGCGCGATTCTGCACAGCGGGATCGATCCGTTTCTGGATCACCTCGAAGAGATATCCGACGCGCTGCACCCGATCCGCCTGATCGAGGATCTGGAGGACGGAGCGATCTCGCGCGAGACGGCGATCGAAAACCTGGAATGGATTTACGGGTCGGTCGTCGACAAGTTTGACCGGTTCCTGGAGTACAATTCGACGACGACGCATTCCGATTACGGCGAAAAGTTTTACTGCTTCCTCGATTTTTTGCGGGTCGAAGCCGATTACGAACGGGACGCCTGGAAGATGACCCCGGTCGCGATCGCGCACGAGATCCTGTGCCGCGCGGGAATGCGGGAAGCCGCGATGATCTGGGAGCAGATTTTCCGCGTCCGGACCGACGACATCGCCGACGAACACCTCAAGAAACTCCGCGCGCTCGAAGCGAAATACGGAATGGTCTTGCCCTCGCTGGCCGATCAATTGAACGAACGATTCATCAAGCCGCTGGCGGTCAATCGGATGCTGGCGCTCGTTCCTCAAGCCACCGAAGACGCTCACAATCCGGACGTTCGGTCCGACGCGTTCGACGATCTTCGCGCCGAAGTCGAAGAGTACCTGAAGACCAGTTCCGGCTCGGCGATCGACATTCCCGAATGGCTGAAATCGATCGAGAAAGAACTCGACGTGCTCAATCCCCGCGACACGGCCAGCGTCTGGAACTCTCCCCAGCCGGTCTTCGACCTGCCACAGTCCACGATCAATCTCCGCGAGATGAAAAAACAGATGCGGCTGATCGCCGAACCGATCCGGCAGCGAAACAAGAAAAACGTCCCGCCCAAAAAACCGCCCGGCAAAAAGCACGAGAAATAACACTCCAAACGGCGTTAGCGGTGGGGAGAACGGCGCTCGAGTTTCGAGACTTCTCGACCTGCGTTACAGCAGAGACGTGCTGGAGCTGATCACGCACGGGCGAACCAAAGGGTGAGGGTTCATCAAAGTTCTCGCCGCGTTCCCCCGATTGCTTGCGCAATTGGGCTTCCAACTTTGAACCTTCCACTCTTTCACTCTCGTTCATCGATCCCGAAATACCGGTGAATAAACGCTTTGCGATCCCCTTCCTCCTTCGTGTACTGCACGATCGCGTACAGCTTCTTCTGGTCGCGCAGTTTTTTCGCGGCCGTGCGATCTTCGTCGCCTAACTGCGGGGGCAGGTCGTGGACATCTTCGATCGCGAACGGTTGCACTTTCCCGACGAAGGCGCCGTAGCGTTCGAGCATCGCGAGGGCTGTTTCGAGGCGGCGGTCGTGGGAATTTCGTCCGTGCAGTTTTTCGCGAAGCCAGTCCAAGCCGAATGCGTCGATCGATTCCCGTTCGTGGATCAGCAGGTGATGCAGTCGAAAAAAGTAATCGGCGGCGGGATTGCTCCAGTCGAGAAACTGCATCTGCGTCGCGAGATCGCGTTCGTCGTACAGCAACCGGCAGATCGAATCCCGCCCGTCGCGGCCCGCCCGCCCGATCTCCTGATAATAGCTCTCCATCGATCCGGGCAGTTCGGCGTGTACGACGAACCTGATATCGGCCTTGTCGATCCCCATCCCGAATGCGTTGGTCGCCAGAACGAGTTGATCGTCCCGTTCCATAAACGCTTCCTGGACGGCGCGGCGGCGTTTCCGTTCGAGTTCTCCATGATAGACGTGATGCCGAATCCCGCGCTGCCGCAGCAACTCGCTAAACCGATCGAGTGTTTTGATCAGCGTGAAATAGACGATTCCACTCCCGGGATGTTCGCGGATCGTGGCGAGAATCTGCGCGAGTTTCTCTTCGTCGTCCCACACGTCGACGACGTCCAGATTCAGATTCGGCCGCTCGAT
>DATKCB010000320.1:0-4072 GCA_035513495.1 Planctomycetaceae bacterium
CAGTACAACAAACTGATCAAGCTGTGCGACGGGGTCGATTACGTCACGCAGGACCTCTGCGTCACAGCGCTGGGAGACGAAGAAGAACACCGCCGCGAGTTCATGGGATATCTGCAGGAGTATGAAGCGGCATAACTCGAATCTGTCAGGACAATTCGACCTTCAAACAAAAAACCACGAGAAGTTCGAAACTCCTCGTGGTCTGATTGCAATCGATTCTACAGGCTGACCGAGATCAAAAACGTCTTTAGTTCTTCCCCGCCGTTTCTTTGCTGGAGAGGAGTTTCAAGTAGTCGAGGGTGATGTGGACGATCTCTTTGTTGTAGGGAGTGTCCTTGAACGGGTCCTGCGGTCCCTGTTCGGCTTCGTCGGGGTTTTCCGGGTCAACGGCTGCGGCGTCCGGATCTTCCATGTCAGCCAGTTTCATCTCCTCGCGTTCCTTGCGGAGGATCGCCTCGTTCAGGGGAACTTCTTCCCGATTCTTGCGGGTGAGGTATTTTTCAACCTGAGATTGAACTTTCTTGAAGTAGTCGTTGGCATTGATCCGTTCGCTGCTCGACTTGATCAGTTCCTTCACGACCGTTTCCGAATTCTCGTCGAATTTGCGATGTTGGGCAGGATCGACGTGATCGAACGCCAGCGCGTTATCCAGGAACGCTTCCCCGAGATCCATGTGATCGATCTGCGACGGGAGGACGATATCCGACTTGACTCCTTCGCGCTGCGTGCTGTCGCCGTTGACGCGATAAAACTGATTGATCGTGACTTTCAAAGCGCCGAGCTGTTTCTGTGCGGCACCGCCGAACAGACTGCGGCCGACTTCCACGACGTTCTGGACGGTTCCTTTGCCGTGCGTCGTGGTATCGCCGATCACGATTCCGCGGCCGTAATCTTTGATCGCACCGGCGAAGATTTCGGATGCAGAAGCCGATCCCCGATTCGTGAGGACGACGAGCGGTCCGGTGTAAACCGGTTCTTCGAGTCCTTCGATGTCGAAATCGTGCGATTTGACCTGCCCTTGCAGATCTTTGATCTGCACGACCGGTCCGTGTCCGAGAAACAGACCGGAGACATCGATCGCTTCGGCCAATGCTCCTCCGCCGTTCCCTCTCAGATCGACGACGACGGCATCGACCCCGCCGGCATCCTGGAAATCGCCCAGTGCGGTAAGAACATCCCGCGAGGTGCTGCGGAAGTTTTCCCGGCCTGCGGACGCACCGCCGAAGTCGCGATAGAACGAGGGGATGTTGATGACGCCGACCTTACCAGTCGCGCCCGGAATCCACTTGTCGGCTTCGATGATTTTCCCCTGGACGGCGTCTTCGTTGAGTTCGATTTTCTGCCGCACGAGATCGTAGACCACCGGATCGCCGCCATCGACTGTTTCAATTTTCAGTTTGACGAGCGAGCCGGCTTTTCCGCGAATGTAACGCACGACCTTCGACAGCTTCATATCGTTGACATCCACCCACTCGCCGTCATCCTGTGCGACGGCAATGATTTTATCCCCCGTCTTGAGCCGACCGTCTTTCGACGCCGCACCGCCGGGCATGACGCGACTGACGATGGTTTTACCGTCTTCGGAGCGGAGTTGCGCGCCAATCCCCTGCAGCGACAGCCGCATGACGATGTTGAATTCTTCCAACGATTGGGGAGACATGTACGACGAATGAGGATCGAAGCAGTGCGTCAGAGCGGAGAGGTACATTTCGAGAGTTTCGAACTCTTCGGTCTGGTGCAGAATGTCGCCCAGCCGGCGATATCGTTTGGTCAGCGTCTCCCGCGATTCCTCGGGAGTTTTATCGTCGAGTTTCAGTAGCAGCAATTCGTACTTGATTCTCTTCCGCCAACGTTCTTTAAGCTGTTCTTCGGTGGATGCCCAGTCCAGCTTTTTGCCGTCGAGCACGACCGTTTCATCGATCGAGAAATCATGCTCCCGAGCGATCTGTTCCTTGACCAGTTCCATCCGCTGATCGAATCGCTGGAGGAACAACGCGAAGAGGTCGTACGCGAAATCGACCTGTCCCGCCTTGAGCAGATCATCCAGATTGTTGCGGTAAGGCTTCTGGCTGTCGATGTCCTGACTGGTGAAATACAGCTTCTGGGGATCGAGGTCGCCGACAAATTTGTCGAAAAGTTGACTGGAGATTTTGTCGTCGATGGTCTTCTGACTGATGTGATAGCGGGAGATCATCAGAGCGACGTTGCGCGTCGTCTCCGAATCCTCGGATCGCTCTGCGATCAACTCCCGAGCACCAATGGCGCAAACCATCAACAGCCCCACACTGAGGGTGAGGTGAAGAGATGCCCGCGTAGATGTAAATCGTTTCATCAGTTGCTCCCAAGGGTCGATAGAGAAAGCATTTATGTAAAGGAGTTCCACTTGTGGAAGGTGTCAAATTTTATCGGATGCTGCAAATCGAGGCAATAGGCAGTTTACCGGGGAGATCATCGGAATCGCTACAAGTCGTGTATCGGATTCCGTTTGTCGCTTCAGCAGATCTTTGGAAATGGCGATTTGCAGGACTTCGCAGTTGTTTGTTTCGGGTGAAAATAGTCGCAAAGCGTCCTGGATTGCCTGCTTCGAGTCGTCGCATCCTATGACATTTCTTGAGGTTCGGTAAATCGTTCGGGTACGAAGCACTGTTCCGTGAGGAATCGGAACATTTCAGAGAATTCGAGGCGTTCTCTCCATATACCCCAGACAAAAGGCAGCGGTCCGCGGAATCAGACATCAATCGGTCTGTCGCTTATAGAATATACGCCGATCGTGACGATTTTTTTGATAATTCTGACCAAGTGCGTGTGATTATGACTATTTCGCGAGATATCCGTCCTCGGTCGGGGAAGAAATCGAGTCCGGCTGATCTGTTCCCCGATAAGTTCCGAGAGAGCTGCAGAGTTTCGATTCAGCAGGGAAGCGACCAATTCGAAGACGAATTCAAGATGTGGTGGCCGAGTCAGGACCGCGCATTCGAGAGGGATCGGCAGCAATGGCGGATTTTTACAAGCACCACAGCCGAAAACTGTTGTGGTTCATGCTCCTTACGTTTCCCTGGCTGTACTTCGAAGCGGCGTCGATCCCCACCAATAATGACATCGAGGCGTGGCTTCCCGACAATCACGCGATTCGTGCAGATTACGACCAGTTCAAACTCGATTTCGGGGCTGAAGAACTGCTGCTGATCGGACTTCCCGCCTCGACCGAATCCACCGGCATGAGTGCTGCCGTCGCGGCCAGATTGGAGCGTCTCCCTGGAATTTCCGAATGCTGGGGCCCCTCTTATCTGCAATCGACCATGGCCGAGTTCGGCGTCAGTCCTGAGGAAATTCAAAAACGGCTGCGCGGATTATCTCGCTCGAACGACGGAGAATTGATCGCCCTGATCGCGACTCTTTCGCCGGAAGGGCTCACCGACAGAGAGAAGCTGGTCGAAAACGTCAAACAGGTTCTCGCTTACTGCCAGTTACAGGACGGTGAGTCTCTGATTTCGGGAGCGCCGGTCGTCGTGACCGAACTCGACCGCTTGGGAAATCAGGAAGAGTCGTCGAAATTCTTTTTGCTCACGATGCTGATCAGTCTGCTGCTGCTGCACCATTCTCTGCGACACTGGAAACTGACCTTCACGCTGATCGGCCAGACTCTGTGGGCAATTCAACTGAGTGGAGCGTTGATCAAATGGTCCGGCGGTGAAGCCAACTTCATCATGGGCGCGCTCTCGGTCATGGTGATGGTCTTCACGCTGGCGGCATCGATTCACGTGGTCAATTACTTTCGCCAGTCGAGCGGCGAAAACCGCATGGGAGACGCGCTGAAGCTAGCCTGGAAACCCTGTTTTCTGGCGATGATCACCACGGCGATCGGCATGGCCTCGCTGATGGTCAGCGAGATGGCACCCGTTCGTCAATTCGGTTTCGGAGCGGCTCTGGGCGCCTTTGTGTCTCTGATTGTGGGTTTCGGGATGACGCCGGCTGCTCTGTCGTGCTGGGCACTGCCGGACAACTCGCATACTCCGTTCGAGTCTCGCATGTCGCGGATCGGATTCTGGGTCGTCGCGCACAGCCGCCGGAC
>DATKCB010000321.1:0-4480 GCA_035513495.1 Planctomycetaceae bacterium
CAGGCTGCCTGACGGTGTCCGTCAGGGCCTGTTCCGCCGGAGCCAGATTGAAGTTTGTCGTCAGCTTCCCGGAAGCGATCGCAGCCAGCCACGAGACGGCACGCCCGATCTGTTGCTGTCGCAGTTCGGGGGTCAGTTCCGGATTTCCGAGCGACTGGCGAAAATTTTGAATCTTGTGCAGTTTCTGGACGGCGTCGAGATCGCTGGCGACGTAGATCGATCGCGAGGTCCGTTCGATCAGTGGCTGCAACTTGTATTCCTGACTCTGCGGACCGTACACGATCATGGGAATCGAGGCCGTTCGCGCATCGGCTCTCAAATTCGAAACGGTTTGCGAGAGCGGCCAGCGAATCGAATTAATATGAATCGCGATCAGTTGAACGTCCATTCGTGAAGCGGCCAGTTCGAAGCCTTCGCGGCCGGTTCGGACGGTCGAAAACCCGATTCCGCGCGCTTCGAGATTGTTGCCGAGACTTCTCGACCGGTCGATATCGGGGTCGATGATCAGCGCCTGAAACTTCCGGGTATCGTTCAACGCCTGCGCGAGAATTTCGATCACCCGTTCGGGCCGCGAGAACTGATTGTCGGGATTGATCGTCAGCAGCGCATTGGCCGCGGCAAACTGAATTCGATGCGACGGGGCATTCATCGCAGCCAGCAACGAAGACTGTTGTTTCTCGCTCAGCTTGACGGTTCCTTCGGAGGCAAGTTGCGTGAGTATCTGCACGCTTGCCAGCGCAGCAAGATCATTGGAATGCGCGAGTCCCACATCGATCGCATCGATCACGACCGCCGTTCCCGCAGCGAGTGCTTCGTCGTGAGCGGTTCCCGCTCCCGTGGCAAGCGGCTGATCCCAGCCCACGCGGTAGAATTCCGTCGCCAGCGAAAGCGCGATCGAGGTGGCCTGGGCCTTCCGATTCTCGGGAACCGTCGCCACCAGTTGTCGCGCGAAGTGCGAACCGACGATCAACGAGGCTTCCTGTGCCGTGATTGACTTCGGCTTTAGCTCGTTGCTTTGCGAGTCCCAGTCCCAGAAGGTGAGCTGGCCTTGCTCGTCGGTTTTCCAACGATATTGATGATTCAAGTGCAGCGAAACCTGCCGATTGAGTTCGTCGGCTAAAGAGGCCTGGGACAGAGTGGAAACCTCTTCCAGATTTTCCTTTTTCAGCAACCGCATGAGTGAGATTCTCGCCGACGCTTTGAGACCCGTCAGATCGTGATTCCCGAAGGCGGGATACCAGAGAAACGGAACGACTTCACGATTCCCGAGCCAGCCGAGCGCTTCGATGGCGGCGGTCTGAATCTTTTCGTCGGGATTGAGCAGACCTCCCCGCAGCACGGGGACGGTCCCCGGTCCGATTTGAACGATCGCCAGCAGATAAGTATCGCGTAAATCACCTTTCTCGGTGACCGCGAGTTCCTGCAGCAGGATCGGAACGCTCGGTGCACCGAGATTGATCAGGGAAATCATCGCCAGTTGCTGAGCCGTTCCTCCGGCCTGGAGATCGTCGATCAAGCTCCGCAGATAAGCGGGATCTTCCGCTCGGGCTTTCAGCGCCAGATTCGACTGATCGAGCAGTTGTCGCGAATAAGGCTGGAGCGCTTCGAGGTTGGCGAATCGGAGGAATGTCGCCAGACCGTACTTATCCCGCAGCTCCAGCACGAGATCGTCCTTCGGTTTGGACTCCATCAACTGCTGCAGATACTTTCGCCCGAGTTTGGGACGTCCCAGTTTGATCATCAGGTCGATCGCTTTGAACAGCTCTTCCGGCGTTTCGGGTTCGGTCAGCAACGGGGATTCTTCAGGCTCCTCTTCCGGCGTGGCGGAGAGGGGGCCGTCAGTCTGTGCGAAAGCGGATCGAGTTGTTCCCGGATCGGCAAAGATCGAAAAAAACAAACTCAAAATCAATATGTTCGTCAAGAACTTCGGCATGTGAGGGTATCTCGCCAACCGTTCGAAAGTTTGATGGACCGATGCGATCGAAAACAGTCTCGACCGAGTATCCAACATCGTAGGGATGTCGGCAGATCGAACTCAACCAGTTTTTTCTATTTACCGTAGATTCACAACATGAAAATCACGCTATAGCAGTCGCACCATCTGCGTACCGATACAGCCCGACCCTCAAACCGGCAGAGAAACCGCGGTCTATCTCGTGTTGTATCGAGCAAATGATTTTCACTGCTTGAGACCCTCTCTCGGGAATCGGCAATCAAAACTCTGCCTCTTTTCACTTGCCGGTACAGCTTGCCCCAATTGTAATACATGTTCCGTTTGTGAGGATTTTCCGCATCAGAGCAACATTTCATTCGAAAATTTTAAGTCCCTTCACCCTTTAAGGCTCTCATAGTACAGGGCTTTCGAATTCATCGGGACTGGCTTATGGGAACGACTCCGCCTAAAATGCACACCGTGTTCCGTTCCCACAACTCGAGCTGTTATGACTCCTCCGACCTCCCCCGAAACTGAAACTTTCTCGCGCTCCAATTGCGTCCGCCGGGGAGCCTTGTTCGGATTGGCACTGGGCATGCTGACAGGTCTGATCTGGATCGGTCTTGCGCCCCCCGAGGGAGACGAATTGACCTCGATTATTCGTTGGAGAAATACGATCATTGCAGGTTGCGGGGTTGGAATTCTCGCTGGGGTTTTCTGGCCGAGGCCGACAACTCGCCGGGAGGAGGAACAGCATGACTGAATATCACTTCTCTCAGTTTGACGAATCGCAACTGTTTTCTCCCCAGTCGGCGGATCAATTGTTCGATCAACTGTCCGACTACATGATGCAGTATGGCGAGGACGTTCTCGATCAGCTCGAAGACTGGGAGGAAACGAATCCCGAAGTTCTCGAAATGCTGATGAAGCAAGGACTGGTCGAGAAAGATGCCGAAGGAAAATACATCGTCACCCCCAAGGGGATCCGGCGGGTTCAGAACAAATCTCTCGAAGCGCTGTTCGACGTTCGCAAAAAAGGACAGATGGGAAAGCACGAGACCGAATTTCGGGGGGCGGGACAGACCGTCCACGAAGATTCGCGACCGTACGAGTTCGGTGATCCCGTCTCGAATCTCAACATGCACGAGACGCTCAAGAACGCGATCATGCGCAAGGGGGGCGGCTCGCCGGTCCAGATCGGCGAGGACGATCTCGTCGTTCACGAGATGGAATATCAGACCAATTGCGCGACGGTGCTGTTGATCGACATGTCCGGCAGTATGGGTCGCTACGGAAAGTACGCCCGTGCGAAGAAAGTCGCGTTCGCGCTGCAATCGCTGGTGCGGGGGCGGTATCAGGGGGATTTTCTCCAGTTCGTCGGGTTTTACTCGTACGCATCGGCGCTCACCGAGCGGGAATTGCTGAATTCGGCTCCGAAGCAGGTCAGTATTTACGATCCTCGCGTCCGGTTGCGGATCAGTCTCGACAATCCACCTCCCTTCGTTCCGCAGCATTTCACGAACATTCATGCGGGTCTCCAGTTCGCCCGCCGGGTACTCAAGCGGCAGGCGGCGCAGAACAAACAGATCATCGTGATCACCGACGGCGAACCGACCGCGCACCTCGAAAATCGGGATCTGATGCTGATCTATCCCCCCAGCCAACTGACCGAACAGATCACGCTGGCCGAGGCGCGGCGCTGCTCTCAGGAAGGGATTCACGTTTCGAGTTTTGCCCTCATCGAAGATTACTTCTATCTGGAACTGGTGAATTTCGTCGAAAAAATGGCCCAGGTGACCGGCGGCATCGCGGCATACTGCAATGCCCAGGACCTGGGTAATATGGTGCTCGACAGTTTTATTGGAGGCCGCCGCAAGCGGCGGACGTTGTAGGAAATAGGAAATAGGGTAACACTTCAGCCGAATGGCAGGGCGGGATGTACCAACTGACTTCCAAGCCCGTTGACGATGAACCTTGCACTCACGAACGGGCTTGGAAGCCCGTTCTACACCAGTCGGCTGAAGTGTTTCGAAATAGGAAATAGCTCGATGTTGAATCTTTACTCTGACACGGCTTCCCGCCGGTTTTGCGACGGGCTTTCTCGGCGTTCGGTTCTTCAGATCGGATCGCTCGCCTGTGGCGGATTGACGTTGCCCCACCTGCTGCGAGCCGAAGCAGAGCAGGGGACCGGGAGTTCGAACAAATCGGTGATCATGGTCTACCTGACGGGAGGAATCTCGCATCAGGATACGTTCGACCTGAAAATGGAAGCCCCTGACGAAATTCGGGGAGAGTTTCAGCCGATCGACACTGCACTGCCCGGAGTGCAGTTCTGCGAGTTGTTGCCGCAGATGTCGCGCATCGCCGATCGGATGGCGGTGGTCCGCTCGGTCGTCGGCCTGAGCGACGAGCACAGCAGCTTTCAGAACGTGACCGGATATCGGATGGATAAAGCCCAGCGCGAAGGAATCCCGAGCCTCGGTTCGATCGTCGCGCAGCTCAAAGGTCCTGTCGATGCGATCACGCCTCCTTTCATCGACCTCTTCC
>DATKCB010000322.1:0-2283 GCA_035513495.1 Planctomycetaceae bacterium
AGTACTCTGATCCTCGCAGGTGACACTCCGCTGCTGCGCGGCGAATCTCTCCGCGAACTGCTCACCGAACGGGAAAAACACAACGCAACCTGTGTGGTCGGTTCATCGATGACCGAGAACAATTTCGGACTCGGCCGAATCGTTCGCGATGCGGCGGGCGAATTCGTCAAGATCGTCGAACAGAAAGACGCGACGAGAGAAGAACAGGCCATTACCGAGATCAACACCGGCTGTTACGCCTTCGACACCGAAGCGCTGATCGAGTCGCTCCACAAGATCGATAAGTCCAACAAACAAGGCGAACTGTATCTCACCGACTCTCCCGCCGTGATGCTCCGCGAGGGACGCACCGTGAAGGCGCTCGCGTCGCTCAGCATTCTCGAAGCAATGGGTGTGAACACGCGGGTGCAACTCGCCGAAGTCCGCCGGACAATCCAGCGGGAACACCTCCAAAAACTGATGCAATCCGGCGTCGGAATCCTCGACCCCGATCAAGTCGATATTGATCCCCGCGCGACCATCGGGATGGACACCGTGATTTACCCGTTTACCGTCATTAGGGGAGCGGCAAAAATCGGAGCCAACTGCCAGATCGGACCTCATGCTCTCATTGAAGCCGTCACCATCGCCGACGGAGAAAGCGTCGCCCCTTTCGAACAGCGTACAGTTTGAGCGAAACAGAATCGAACACTCGCGGGGCCGTTGACTTATTACTCCTTCACCCAAGAGGTAATCGAATGGACACTCACAACCATGCGCCGTCGGTCGAGGCCGCCCAGAATCTGAATCATCTGTACGGAGACCTGGGGGATCAGGAACAGGATTTTCGCAACGGAAATCTGATTCGGCTCGTTGAGAGCTACGTGCAGGGAAAGGATGTTCTCGATATCGGGTGCGGCAGCGGACGGCTTTTAACGCGTCTCATGCAGGACGGCTTCGCCCCTCAGGGGATCGAGCCGGACCCCGAACTTCGCAAACTCGCCGCCCGGATGACTCCGGATCTCAAGATTCTCGCGGGGGGTGGCGAACGCGTCGGCGAATTTCGGGATGCGTTCGACACGATCACCATCATCGACGTGCTCGAACATATCGAAGACGACAATCAGCAGCTCGAACTAATGTTCCAGGCTCTCCAGCCCGGTGGACGACTCGTTGTCGTCGTCCCCGCACACGGCTGGCTGTACGGAAAGCGGGACCAGAATGTCGGACATTATCGCCGCTATTCGCGAAAAATGCTGCTCGACCGCGTCCGCGCAGCGGGATTCGAAATCGAATCGTCCCGGTTCTGGAACATGCTGGGCGTGGCTCCCTATTGGTTCTCCGAACGGATTCTCAAGCAGGAACTCAACACCTCACTCCGCACGGGACAACCGAAGGGATTCTTCAAGCGGACTGTCGCCGGGCTGCTGCGGGTCTGGTTCCGGCAGGTCGAGAACCGGTTCAGTTTCGGGTTTGGTTTGAGCGTGATCTGTCTCGCCGTGAAACCTCTGCCGGCAGCCAACGCACAAGCGGAAGCGGCCTGAGCATTGTGGGGCAGGTTACAAACTTGCCCCACGTTGTCATTCAACTTCTTCCAGCCTCGCCAGCACGACATCGACCAGATTGGGGTGCAACCCCAGCGGTAGGCAGACGGAGAACTCGACTCCGGGATACTCCTGCTCGAAGCGGCTTCGGAATTCCTCAAGATCATTGATCGCGTGAACTCCCGGCGAGAGAAAGTACGGCATCATCCGGACGCGGGTCGCGCCTCGCTCGACGCAGGTCTTGGCTCCCGTGGGAATCGTCGGCTCGGTCAATTCGAGATACGCCGTTTCCACGATCGGATATCTCCCGGTCTCCCGGACCAACTCCGCCAGACGAACCAGCTCGGCGTTCGCTTCGGCCCGGCGACTGCCGTGCGCAATCAGCAGGACGGCGGTCTTTGCGTTCTCGGTCATGATTCGTAATGCTGTTCGGTATAATCTTCGAACTGATCTTTTTTCGCTTGCGCTAATGCGTCATTCCAGCCAATCTTGATTCCCTGCCCGTGCGCCTTGATCATGGCGCGTACAATCAATTCGACATCGACCCCGGCCAGTGCCGCGCTTTCGAGTTCAGCCCATCCGATGTCCACTCCGGCCTGCGTCGCCATGATTTTCAGTTCGCAAAGTTTTTGAACCGGCGAGCGCCGCAGTTTCATCCCCAGAATCTGCATCGCGGAAACAGGAGTTCGCGCCAAGAAGCATTGTAGCCAGGGGCGAAAAATTGTCCAAAACGTCAGTGCAATCAATAAAAAGAACAACA
>DATKCB010000323.1:0-7821 GCA_035513495.1 Planctomycetaceae bacterium
TCCCGCAAATCCGGAATCGATCACCCTCGGAGGCTGGGATCACCTGGGGCACCATCGATTCATACGGCTCGAAGACGGCGGACGAACGGAAGGCCGCCAGACGATCTTCATCGAGGACACGCTGTTCTCGAACGTTCCGCAACGACGCGAAGTGATCGTCGATGTGGATAAATTCGAGGCCGGGAAAAAAATCGAGGAGTGGTTGCTCTCTCCGACGGATGATTCTCCCGAACAGCGGGCGGAGGTCTTGACGCTCCTTTGCGGATTACCCCGCACAGGTCGCTTTCGGCCGGGTCGCATTTGCTACGTGCGGACTCCGCTGCGAACGGATGCCTTCACAGTACACCATGCCGCAGTTCGCGTTTCGCAGAGTCGGGGAGAACCACCCGCGAAGTACTGGTTTCGTTGCGACACCTGGCACAGCGATGATCTGCCGTTCGGGGTGGCGCAGCTCCAATTCAGCGTAACGCGAGATGACGACGCGGTCACGGTGACGGAATTACTCCTGCGCGTCGAGCAGGCGAGTTCGTTTCCCGCTTCGGCCGACTCCGTGGAGAAGCGCACGGCGGAGTAGAAGATCGAAGCTCAGAATTCTTCGAGCGACGAACGGATTTGTTCGAGCCGTTGTTTCGTCCCATGCTCATCGGCCCACTGCTCGATGTAATCTCACTCCAGTCGTTCACCCATCACGGCGATGATGTTCCGCAAGTCCAATTGATCTTTTTTGCGGAACCAGCGTAATTTTGTGACGATTACATCCTCGGGTGTCGGGAGGAAAACAGATTTGCCCGAGATGTCCACCGCTTGTCGACGTTGAAAGCGTTGTTGGTCGTGAGGGTCGTCACTGAGATAAAAGAGTTCAATTTCAAACGATGATGAATCAAGAGAAATCGTGTTTCGTTTTGTGCCGGTGACGGTTTCGAAACTCATTTGAGGGTCGATGTGAAACTGTTTGTTCAAGTGTGGTCTCAAACAGTGGACCGATTTCGAACCCCAATCGACAACGAGATCGATGTCCTGGGTTGAACGGCTGATCCCGTAAAAATTGCTCGACGATGATCCCACCACCATATAGGGAAGTTCTTCCGATGCGAGAGCGTCGATTAACATCTCCAATATATGTTCAGGACTCACTTGGCAACTCCTTCGAGAGTTGACGGAGTTCCTGTGCTTCCAGTCGGCGGCGAATCGCGAACCGATCGCGCAATCGCGCGAGGACTTCGGCCTCGTCAGCGTCGGGGTATTGGTGGCGGATCCCGGCTTTCATCACCTCACAATCGAACTCGAACAACTGCAATCCCGCAAGAAGTTTCGCTTCTCCCGACATCGCACGCGCCCGACGCACTTTTTCGAGGTACAATTCGTCCGAGAGCGGTTCCATCGGAAAACTTTGATGCTTGGGGAAGATGGGGAGATTTGTCCAAGATTGTCCTCCAAAGGGATTCTCAATTTCAAGCTTATAACGCTCGCGATGGCTGATCCGATCTGCTAAATTCGAAACCTCTGTCAGGATATCGTCACGGATTCACATCAATGAACAAAACGCTTTCCCTCGATGATACACTCGCCAATCTGCGCGAGGCGGTTCGGCAAGAGCACATCTCCGAAGCAACCTGTCAGCACGCCACTCACTGGCTGAGCGGGGCACCGTACCAGCAATATCGCACCGCGATTTCCGGACTGGTCGCCGATAAAAACTGGGACGAACTTTCGCGCCTGTTCTGGCAGGTGATTCCCTTCGGAACGGGCGGTCGACGAGGCGTGATGTCCGAATTCGGGTCGGCCACAATGAACGAGCGTACGATCGCCGAATCCGCATACGGATTAGCCGCGTATCTGCAGCACGAGATGGAAGGGAACGATTACTCCGCAGCCGTCGCCTACGATACGCGGCATCGTTCGCAGGAGTTCGCCCGTCTGTCGGCCTGCGTGCTCGCGGCACGCGGTCTGAAGGTCTATTTTTTCACCAAGCATCGCTCGACACCTGAGCTGTCGTTTGCCGTCCGCCATCTCGAATGTCACGTCGGTGTGATGATCACCGCCTCGCACAATCCTCCTTCAGACAACGGTTTCAAAGCGTATTGGAAGACCGGCGGTCAGGTGCTGGCACCTCACGATCAGGGGATTATCGACTGCGTCTATCAAGCCGGAGAAATCGAAGTCCTCGACTACGATCAGGCCGTCGCCCAGAAAAAAATTATTGAAATCGGCGAGGAGGTCGATCGCCGCTACATCGAGGAAGTTTGCAAGCTCTCGCAATCGACCAATCGCGAGATCAAAGCGCTGTATTCCCCCTTGCACGGTGTCGGAGAAACCTCGATTTATCGTGTCTTGCAGAAATGCGGATTCGACGGCGTTTCGATCTTCGAGGATCAGCGCGAACCCAACGGCGATTTCCCCAACGTCCCCAATCATTCCCCCAATCCCGAACTCGAGGCGGTCTACGAACCCCTCCTCGAGACCGCGAAAGCGCGGAATTGTGCGTTGGTCCTCGCATCCGATCCCGACGGCGACCGGCTGGGTGTGATGGTCCGCAACGCCGAGGGAAATTACAGGCCCATCACTGGAAACGGCGTCGGAGCCTTGCTGGCAGATTACGCGGTTCGAAAATTCATCGAACGGGAGAAAACTCTCGAGAAATCGGTGATCGTGAAAACCATCGTGACTACCGATTTGATCGTCAAAATCGCGCGGGGGGCGGGGGCGCGAGTCGTGGACGATCTCCCCGTCGGATTCAAGTACATCGGAGAAGCGATCGACAAGGCCCGCTCGGAAGGATATCGCTTTCTGTTCGGCGCGGAAGAATCGCTCGGTTATCTGGCCGGAGAATACGCGCGCGATAAGGATGCCGCCGTCGCGGCGCTGTGGCTGCTCGAACTCGCGGCCGAGTTGCAGGCGGAGGGAAAAACTCTGCACGACCGGCTCGACGAATTGTTCGTCCAGCACGGATATCATTACGAAACACAATTCTCGAAGGTCTGTCTGGGGGAATCGGGGCGGCAGAAAATCGAAAAGATTCTCCATGCCTTCTCGGAAAATCCGCCCGAGGAAATCGCCGATCTGTCATTGAATCAGGTCCGCGATTATCAGAAGCAGGTGGCGCGCATTCTTCCCGCAAACCGTTTTCACCACAAACTGGATGTCCCAAAAGCGGAAATTCTGCTGTTCGAATCCCCTCCGGGACCGTTCCGCTACCAGTTTGCCGTGCGGCCTTCGGGAACCGAACCGAAAATGAAGTTCTATCTCTTCGCACAGATGGATTGTCCCGATCTGGGGATTCTCGATGCCGTCAAAGAGCAAACGGCATCACTCGTCGACCGAGTGATCGCATCCCTCAATGAGTGGGTCTCGGCAGTCGAAAATGGCTAACCGCGCGGTGAAAAAAGTCCTGCCGTATCTGCAATTGATGCGCTTGCCCGCGCTCATGACGGCCTGGACTGACTGCTTCGCCGGACTGGTCATGACGCATTCCGCGTTCGAGCCGATCTCGGAATATGTCCTGCTGATGCTGGCCACAACGGGATTGTATCTGGCCGGCATGGTCTTTAACGATGTGTTCGACGTAGAGATCGATCGCCGGGAGCGGCCCGAACGGCCGATTCCTTCGGGCCGCGTGACGCTGCGAAACGCGATCGTTTCAGGAGTCGTTCTGCTGGCGATCGGATTGGGAAGCGCGGCCGCAATGGGCCGGAACACTTTGATTCTCGCAGCACTGCTGACGGCTTGCATTTTCGCCTACGACGCGGGACTCAAGAAAACCTTGCTCGGCCCGTTCGCCATGGGAGGCTGCCGGTTTCTGAACGTTCTGATGGCCGCCTCGGCCATCGGACACTGGAACAGCATTTGGACCCGGCCTCAATTGGGACTCGCGGCCGGAATCGGAATCTACATCGTCGGAATCACGTTCTTCGCCCGCTCCGAAGCGACCACCAGCCGTCGGGGATTGCTCATTCTGGGAATGCTGCTCTGCAATGCCGGAGTCGCCGTACTGATCTGGCTGATCAATGTCTGGCCGGGCGCTCCGGGAACCGAAGCTCGCGTTCTGATCGGATTGGGAGCGATCCTCGTGATTCAGAACCGCCGCTGGGCTCAGGCAGTGTTTCAGCCTGAAGCGAAACTCGTCCAGGCGGGAGTGCGCAGCGGATTGACGGCGCTGATCTTTTTCGATGCCCTGATGGTGTATTACAAGTGGGGCGATCCCGTGTGGGCGATTGTGACGGTCGCGGCTGTGATCCCCGCACTGCTGTTGGGCCGCTGGATTTCAATGACGTGAGAACGGCTCAGAAATCCTGTTGAGAACTCCGCGGGCTCTGGAATCCCATCCCTTCCCTGTAGACATCGAAGTCTTCGGTCCCCGTGATTTTCAGCACGGCGATCTGCTCGTAAGACACAAAGACTTTGCGGGAACCTTGTGCATCGGGAGTTCCGCGATCGACCAGGATCATACTCTCCGAGAAAATGAAGTCGATGAACGGGATCGATTCTCCGTACTTGGTGACGATCAGTCCCCGGGTTTGGATTTTTGGCCAATTGAGGAACACGCGATGCCAGGCAAGTGAGGATTCCATGACAATTTTCCGGAGGTGGAGGGAGTGAAACGATTTCTGTGGAGATTGCAGCATAAAAAAACCCGAACCTCGAGAAAAGGTTCGGGTGGATGACCCCATGGGGATTTGAACCCCAGTTGCTGGAACGAAAATCCAGAGTCCTAGGCCACTAGACGATGGGGCCGCAGTGAAACCGATAAGTTACCCGCAGAATTGTTTCTGTCAAGCGATCCGCTTCCCGATGATCGGAAGGAAAGATTTTTTGCGGAGGGAATCGAACGCTCGAACTCCGGTGCAGCACAGACACTCAAAACGAGCGCGGGTTCGGGGCCGATCGAGAGAACTTTGCGAATCGAGCAGGATTCAAGGATTGCCAGGATCACTCTTGATCGAACGAAACGGTAGCAGATTTGTTCTCGGTATTTTCGGCAGCTTGCTGGGCTTTGATGGACTCCAGAACCTCATTCCGATGAATGGGGATTTCCTGAGGGGCTTCGATCCCCAAACGGACACGGTCTCCACGAACCTCGACCACAGTGATGACGATCGAATCACCCACGATAATCTGTTCGTTCTTCTTTCGGGACAGTACCAGCATGACTCCCATCTTTCCCATTAAAGATGCAGGTGAGAGAGAACCTACTCTTCACCGAGACCGATCTGGCTCCGCCCGTCGATTTCGAGGGCGTACATCTCGTCGTTTTATTGTATGGGGACAGAATTGGCGGTCAACTGGTGGTTTCGCCAAGATTCGAGATTCTCGCTCCGGACGGACCCATTCGGGAGGAATCCGAAATCCGTTGAAAACAATGGCGAACTCCGGAATTTTCCCTAAGATGTTTTCTGATAATGAATTACATCGATACTCGAGGCTCAGGCGATGAGTGAGAATTTCACCGAAGCTGCCCGGGTACTTCCACCAAAATATTTCGGTGAATTTTTAATAAAAGCACAAATTCGCACGAAAAAGCTAAAGCTACACTCGCACGCGGCCTGATCGAAGGACCAGACCGCATGGAGTGAATCTTACACTCAGCAGATCTCAAGATCGCTGTGAATCGATTCGAGTACGCTCAAACCATGTCTTTCAGGCCTTTGAGCGGCCGAATTTTCACAACGTTCCGGGCTGGCTTGGCTTTGAAAAGCTGTTCTTCTCCCGTGAAAGGATTGATTCCTTTGCGGGCCTTCGTCGCCGGCTTGCGCTGAATGACAATTTTCATCAACCCGGGGACGTTGAACACACCAGGACCTTTGTTACCCAATTGAGATTCGATCATCGCCGTCAGAGCATCCAAGACACTGCTGACGTCCTTCTTCGAAAGTCCGGTGCTCTCGGCCAGACCAGCGTAGATAGCAGACTTCGTCATGGGTTTGGTCGCTTCAGCCATTTGTTGTCCTCTTCGATAAATGGTTCATCCTGAGTCATAATCCCACATGGGATAAACCGTAGTAAACTCTCGGTTTTTCGAAATGTCAATCGATTCTCCGCAGTTTTCGAGTGTTTTTCCCGTTTTACGAAGTTCTCCCGACGATCGGTTTTTTTCTTTTTTCTCGATGACTCCGCGCGCAAATATGAGAAACCGACAAACCGGAAATCGTGGCGTGGCTAGTCGGTGCCGGTTCGTGTTATGCTGAAACGGGAAATTTTCAGGACCGATCTGCAGCGCGAACGGCTTCCTCTGCAGAGTCCGGTTTCTCCAAATTTCCCGGGAGATCTCTCGAATCTGGCGGTTCCTTCCGGTATCGTCGTGGAATGAATTCTCTCGGCGCGCTGCGACTTGTTACCTCCAGGCTTTTGATCCGGCGATCAGTTCAGCGGGCGGCAGATCACACACACGTTACATCCAGCGAAAACGGACGGGATCGGGAATTTCTGCGATGTTCTACTTAGTTATTAAAAATGGGAAAAATACCGGCAAGCGGATTTCTTTTCCCCCGCAGGGAGAACTCCTCATCGGTCGCGGATCCGAATGTCAGCTCCGACTCGCCTCGACCGATGTCAGCCGCAAACATTGCCGGTTGAGGGTGCAAGGGGAGAGCGTGACGGTTGAAGATCTGGGGAGTCAAAACGGGACCTTCCTGGATGGGTTTTTGATTCAGGCGTTAGTGCAGCTTCGTCCCGACAGCGTGCTTCGTGTGGGAACCATGGAGTTCCAGGTCAAACGCGCGGGGTCCGCGAAAGCCGAACCTGCAAAGCCGATCGCCAAAGATGATGACATCGCCGCCTGGCTCACCGAAGAGGGAGAAACCAACGACGTCAATCTGGATGAATCCACCATCATTCCGAAAAACTCCCCACCGCAAAAACCGCAGGAGCCTCCCCCGGGCCAGATCTCGCTCCATCCCGATTCCGAGACCGCAGCGGAAATCATCCAGCAGCACTGGAAAGCCAAGTTTCAATCCTGAGTCGCGAGACCGTCGTGAGAATCATTGCCGGACGGTATCGCCGTCGCCAACTCTTCGCCAATCCCGGAAAAACCACCCGTCCGATCACCGATCGGGCCAAGGAACAGCTCTTCGAAAATCTCGGAGGCGAGCTGAAAGTCGAACGCGTCGCCGACATTTTCAGCGGAACCGGTTCGATGGGCCTCGAAGCGATCAGCCGGGGTGCGGCCCACTGCGTGTTCATCGAACTGGACCGCAAAGCGTACGAACTGCTGGAACAGAACGTCGAGAAAGTCGGAATTGGAGCCGACGTCCTTTGCTGGCGAACCGACGTCCTGCGCTGTTCGTTTCTCCCCAAAGGTCGCGCGGAACTGACTCCCTACGAACTGATCTTCTACGATCCCCCCTTTCCGATGCTGAAGGATCTGAAAGCAGGCTCGCCGATGTTTCGTTCGCTCGAACGGCTCGCGCGGCCAGGCGTTTCTTCCGACGACTGCATCATGATTTTACGAGTCCCCCCCCGTACCGAGGCCGAAGTTCCCCCGGAGTGGACTCTGCAATGGAGCCTGAAACCCGCCGGAATGGAGATTCTCGTCTTCCGAAAAACAGAGTTCATCGCACCCGCCGAGTAAGGAGCCTGCAAACATGAGCGTTCTGGACCGTTTCCGACTCGATGGCAAAACTCTGCTCATCACCGGCGGCAGCAAGGGTCTCGGTCGCGAAATGGCCCTCGCCTGTGCCGACGCAGGCGCTGATGCCGTACTCGTGGGACGTTCCGAAGAAAGTCTTGCTGCAACATCCCGACAGATCGAACAGCGCGGACGAACAGCGTTCCCCGTCGTGGGAGATGTCTCGCATCCCGAAGAGTGCGAACAACTGAGCCAGAAAA
>DATKCB010000324.1:0-2173 GCA_035513495.1 Planctomycetaceae bacterium
GCATGTGCCGCAGGAGTTCCTGGCGGTTCAGTTCCTGCAAGACCTCGAGTCCGTTCATCTCGGGCATCAGAATATCGAGCAGGACGAGGTCGTAGTCGTTCTGTTTGATTTTGTCGAGCGCTTCGCGACCGTTGGCGGCAAAATCGCAGGAATGTCCCATGCGGACCATAAACCGCGCGAGCATTTTCCGGTTGAGTTCGCTGTCGTCCACCACCAGCACGTACGCCGGTTCGAACTCGCGGTCCGCGTGAATCGGGCCTGGCAAGCGAGTGAGCATCTCGTGAGCTCCCGCGGCTTCCGACTGCGCGGAGGGGCGAGTGGTCGATTCGAGTTTCTGCAACACGACGTTCGCGTACTGGCGGATATTTTCCAGATCTTCGGCCAGCGAATCGAAACCGGTCTGATCGAGTTCGGAGTTCGCATCCAGGTTTTCCATCAGCAGAAACTGACAGGGGCCGAGGATCGCATTCAGGCGGTTTCGAATCTCGTGACGAATCAGACGCGTTCGTTCGGTGACATCGGCAGGCTCGAACTGCGTCGCGCCCGCATCGAGCTGAGCCTGGGCGTACGAATACAGATCGCTCGACGAGCGCTCGATCGCCGACAGATCCTCGCGCATCTGTTCGGGAACGGCGCTCTTCGAAGACTCGATTTTATCGAGCAGCCGCCGGCCGGTCTGCGCGATCGCTTCGAGGGAGACCAGCATTTCGTCCCGCACGACCGCCACAAAATGATTCCACGCCTCCTGAGTCATGTCTCCTCGCTTCGCTTCAGATTCCGTTCGATGGTCGCCAGCAGCTCGTTGAAATCGGTGTACGGCTTGCTCTGGATGTCGTCGCTGCCCGCTTCGAGAAAGCGTTTTCGTTGTTCGGGAAGATCGTGCGCCGAGGTGGCCACGATCGGGATGTTCGAGGTGCGGGGATCGTTTTTGAGATCTTTCGTCGCTTCGATGCCGGCCGTCGGCGAGACGTTTCCTCCCGGTTCGTCGGGCATCTGGATATCCATCAGAATCAGGTCGGGCAGGTTTTCCCGGGCGAGGGCGATCGCGTCCTGGCGATTTTCCGCCACCAGAGAATCGTACCCTTTCATCTTCAACAGCCGCGAGAGCAATTGAATATTCGTCGGATCATCTTCTACGATCAAAATCGTCGCCATCGGTTCGGGGTCTCTTTCGGAAAGGGCTATCGGTTCGAAGTCATCGGTTGTCCCGCTACGATCGCTCGCTCCCACCGCTGCCGGCAGGTGCGGGATCTCCCAGGCGTCTGTGAATTTCCTCGAGCAGTTCTGAGCAGGTATAGGTTCCTTTCTGCAGGACTCGCGCCACCGATCCCTGCAAGTGTTCCAACTCCGCCGAACCGGGATCCCGGGCCGTCAGTACGATCACCGGGATTTTCTTCCACTGCGGATTTTCTTCCCGGACGATCAGAAATTCGAATCCGTTCATCACCGGCATCATCAGATCCAGCAGCAACAGACCGGGCGGGTCCTGTTCCATCAGTTCCAGAGCGGCCTGGCCATGTTCGGCTTCGCGGACCGACCAGCCATCCTGTTCGAGCTGACGTCTCAGCAATCGGCGAGTTTCCGCATCGTCATCGACGACCAGCACCGAAGTCCGGGCGGTCCCTCCGCAATGCCGGTCGAGAACCCGCTGCAGGTGACTCCAGACAATCGGTTTGAGCAGATAATCGTCGGCACCCAGCGCGAATCCTTTTTCTTCATTATCGACGGTCGTCGTCATCACGACGGGAATCGATGCCGTTTGTTCGTCAGCCTTGAGCGCCGCCAGAACCGTCCAGCCGTCCAGTTCCGGCATGACGACGTCGAGTGTGATCAGATCGGGATTTTCCCGCCGGACCAGCCGCAGCGCCGAGACTCCGTCGCCCGCCGTGATCACTTCGAAACCGTGATCGCTCAGATAGCGGCTCATCATCTCGCGGACGTTCGCGTCGTCATCGACCACCAGAATTTTTCGCGATTTCCCGCGATCGATCCGCGCAGGAGTCTCCCCCGCGAGTATTGTCGTCTCCCGCGACACGGCTCGAACGCTCTTCGTCGACCGCGTCACGACCGGACCGGCGGTCGAACCGGCGCTTGCATCGACCGGAATCCGGACGGTGAAGAGCGTTCCGACACCGAACTCTGATTCGAATTCGATGCGCCCCTTCATCAACTC
>DATKCB010000325.1:0-3987 GCA_035513495.1 Planctomycetaceae bacterium
GCATCTACTCGGCAGGTGATCGCGTATGAACCCGGCTCGGAAAAGGAATGTCGCCAGTAGACATCGCGAGTCGCGCCGCCCTCAAGCGCGGGAACGTCACTTTGCAGCATCGTCTGATCACCGATCGTCCAGGTCACCGATCGGGGCGTCAGCGTCGAGTTTCCATGATTCACGATGTGTGCGGAGAACATCAGCATCTGATCGACTCCAACCGAGACCCGGCTGCTGCGCACTTCCTGAACGGCGAGGTTACTTTGCTGAACGGATTCTCCCGAGAGTTCGACAATCTCCAGATCGGTCGGCACCGCTGCGGTGTTGAGCGTTTCGCGAAAACGTTCCCAACTGGCCCGATCGTCGAGCATCCAGTCGGCGCTTTGACCGTCCGAGACGAGTACGATCCGCCGCCGGCTGAGAGTCGGTTGAGTTTCGGCATGAACGGCAGTGAACAGTGCCGCGAGGAGATCACTGCTGCTCCCTGTGGTTTTCAGTTCGTGCAATTGTTCGACGAATCGTTCGCGCGAATCGGCTTCGACTCGCAGGCTTCCCGCCGTCGCCCAGACCGGATAAGGAGACGCCAGCAACACCCGGATGGAGTCTCCGTCGGAGAGTTCGTCGAGGATTCCGGACACCGTCGAGAGGGCCTCCTCGAATCGGGACTGATCTCCGGCTCGGCGTTCCATCGAAAGGGAGTTGTCCAGCACGACGATCGTCTCGGTCCGTTCGCTGTTCCCGAACCAGTTGCCTGGCAGGGTCGGTCGGGAAAGTGCCAGAATCAAAAACAAAACCGTCAGCACGCGCAGCAGGATGAGCAACCATTGTTTGAGTTTGCGGGCGGACGTTCGCTGAGCGGCGGCTTCCATCAGAAAATCCATCGCTCCCCATTCGATCACGACATTTCGCCGCCGATCGAACAGATGCAGCAGAATGGGAACGGCCGCCAGCGGCAAGGCCGTCAGGAATGCGATGCTCAGAAAACTCACGGTGTCTCTTTATCGATCAGGAATCAGTGGAGACTGGTCATTTTGTTTTCGCCATCCTCTGGCGCAGGAACTGGCCGAGTACGTCGGCGAGATCCTGGTTGGTGGTCATGCGGAGATAGTCGCCTCCGATTCCGACCACCAGATTTTCCAATTCCGTCAGAAACGCTCGAACCCGCTTGAGATATGTATCACGCACCGCGGCGGGATCGAGATTGAGCTTCTGGCCGGCCACTTCCAGAGATTGAAACGACGACCAGTGCCGAAAATCGAAATGCACTTCTTCCGGAGCCATCACGTGCATCACGATTACATCGTGACCACGCGCTCTCACGACACGCAGCGCCTTACCTAACTCGTCGAGATTTCCGAAACAGTCCGAAAACAGCACAAACACTCCGCGGCGGCGGAGCCGGGGAACGATGCTCCGCACCAGGACGCCTAATTCACTGCCGGCGGAAGCTTGGGCTTGCTGCAGGGCCGCCATGATTGTCTGGAGATGCACGGCACTTTGCCGAGGCGGCACGAACAGCGGCTGCTCCTCGTTGAGGATCGCCATGCCGACCGAATCGCGCTGATGCAACAACAATCGTGCCAGACAGGCGGATGCCCGCTTGGCGAATTCCAGTTTACTGACGGTCGACAGACCGAACTTCATCGAGCCGCTGGTGTCGAGCGCCACAATCGCGTGCAGATTCGTCTCTTCTTCGAACTGCTTGATGAAATAGCGGTCGTTGCGAGCGTAGACGAGCCAGTCGATCTGGCGGATTTCATCTCCCGGCGCATATTGCCGGTGTTCGGCGAATTCGCAGCAGCCACCTCTTGTGGTCGAACGATGCTTCCCCGCCAGCAGTCCGTCCACGACCGTCCGCGAGAGCAACTCGAGATGGGCGATCTGATCCATCACGCGCGGATCGACCAGTTCGGACTGAGGATTCGGTCCGGCTGCGTTCGAGGTCGAGGGCTTTGAGCGAGTGAAAAAATTGATCATGGTCTCGTGTGACTCAAGTCGTCAGGTCTTGTGTGAGCTGCGCCCGGTTTCAGGCTTTGACTTCTTTCTCTTTCTCCGCATTTTTCAGCGATTCGGTCGCGGCGATGATGCGGGTCAGTACCGAATCGGCGTCGATTCCGGCGGCTTCGGCGTTAAACGTGAGAATAATCCGATGCCGCAACACGGGGAGCGCGACGGCGACCAGATCGGACGTCGTTGCGTGTGCGCGGCGATGCAGGAGTGCCCTCGCCTTGGCGGCCAGCAGCAGCGAAATCGTCGCTCGGGGTCCCGCCCCCCATTGAACCATGTTGCGCAAATCCGTCGGGAGCGTGTTTTCTTCGGGACGGGTTCCGCGGACGAGATCGAGCGCGGCTTCGTAGACGTGATCGGAAACGATCACTCCGAGGACCAGCGTCTGCATACGGTGCAGATCGTCGATATCGATCACGGTGCAGGTTTCAAACCGGTAGTTTGTGGTCTGACGCCGCGCGATCTCGAACTCTTCTTCCCGGCTCGGATAGCGAACGTGAACTTTCAGCAGGAACCGGTCGAGTTGGGCTTCCGGCAACGGGTAGGTCCCTTCCGTCTCGACCGGATTCTGAGTGGCCAGCACGAAGAACGGATCGGGAAGCTTGTACGTCTTTCCGCAGACCGTCAACTGATGTTCCTGCATCGCTTCCAGCAACGCGCTTTGCGTTTTGGGCGGTGTCCGATTGATTTCGTCCGCCAGGATCACGTTGCTGAAGAGCGGCCCTTCGACAAAGCGGAAGATCCGCTTGCCGGTCGTGTGGTCTTCCTCCAGGATCTCGGTCCCCGTAATGTCGCCCGGCATCAGGTCGGGTGTGAACTGAATCCGGCGGAACGACATGTCGATCACCGAGGAGAGCGTCGAAACGAGCATCGTCTTTGCTAACCCCGGCATCCCCTGCAGGATGCAGTGCCCGCGGCAGAGCAATCCTATCAGCAATTGGTCGATCACTTCATTCTGACCGACGATCACTCCTTCGAGTTGCGATTTGAGGGCGGTCAGTTGCTCGTGCATCCGATCGATCGCGTCGGCGACTTCAGCGGAGGATTTCAGTGCAAGTTCCGGTTTGCCGTTCGCACGGGCTTGAGCGGCGACGTCTGTCGATGTTTGAATTCGATTCATTGGATCAGGTTCCCTCTCAACTTTTCTTGAACGCCCGAAAACGGGCTTTAATTGTCAGTACCTGCGGCCTGCTTGCCAGGCTTCATGCCATCGACATCGATGACTTTGGGAGCATCGGTTTGAGGAGGATTCGGAGCGGTCTTGCGATCGTACTCCAAGGCTTCTTCCGCACTGATGAACTCATCGCCGTCGGCATCCAGCCGATCGAACTGAGCGTCAGTCCCCGGAAATTCCTGCCGCGTCAGATCGCCGTCCTTGTTTCGATCCATGCGGACAAACCACTCGGGCCCCGAAACCAAAGACGTCGCCGAAGAATTGACGCTGCGGATCCCGGCCAACGCCTGATGCGCGAAAGGCCCCATGCCGAAGGCGACGCGAATCGTCGGACGAAGTTCGTCCCTTTGAATCTGTCCGTCCTGATTCCGGTCGAACTGTTTCAGGGATTCCGCCAGTCCGCGAAGTTCTCGCAACGTGAAACGGCCGTCGTCGTTGGGATCGAGCACCGGCAACATCGGATAACCGTCATTGACCGCACCGATCGAGATCTGATCGCTGACCTGAAGTTGATTGGCTGAAAACCAGATTTCACAATCTTCTCGCGAAATGACGATCGACGAGTTCACGATCCTGGCCGAGATGGTTTGAGCTGCGATTGTTGAAAGAGCAGTTTCGGAAATGGTCACCGCCGAGTTCTCCGGCGAAGTTGAATCGAACTGGATGTTCAACTGAATGTCAGCCGGCATCGTCCGCAGATGTTTCAATTCCTCCAGCTCCCACATTCCGTTGGAGTTCGGATCGAATTTTCGCGGCAACGAGGCATCGGCAACCGGAGAACTTACATAGGCTGCGAGAAGCTCTGAATAAATCTC
>DATKCB010000326.1:0-11187 GCA_035513495.1 Planctomycetaceae bacterium
CCAGTCCGGCGCGGGAGAGTTCGCCAGCTCCCGGGCGAGTCGCTTGCGATCGTCTCCGGTAACTCGTCCCAGCAGGTTTTTCAATTCATCCCGCGCCAACTGATAGCGCGACTGCGACAGGCTCGAAACCGCCAGCTTCGACAGTTTTTCGTCTTTCGACAGGACGAGGGTCGATAACTCTTTGACAGCGGCGGGATCTCCGAAATGCCGCAGCGCGTATGCGGCCGCTTGTTGCATCAGAGGATCGTCCGGATTCTGGAGGTGCTCTAGAACCAGCGACAAGTGATCGGGAGCCAGCCGCGCTCCTCCCGCGGAGAGAGCCGTCGCTCTGATCAGCGGATGCCCGTCCTTGATTTCGCGGACCAGCTGTTCGGCGGGAAGGATTTCGAGAGCGGTCCAGATCGCTGCGGCGACGGCGGTTTGCGGATCATCGTGGATCGTCTGACGATTTCCGTACGAATATCGCGAGCCGGGGATGCTGGCGAGATGAACTTCCTGGAGCCCTGTCGTCAGCACGGGAAAGCGTTCGTCCTGATTCCGGTTCGATTCTCGACCCGCGTAATTCGAATATTGGGAGAGGTATCGACTCGTCTCCGGGTCGATTTTCGGCGCGTCTTTGCTCCACGACAGAACGACTCGCGTGATCTTCTCTTCGACGAGTTTGTCGAACTGTTCCGAGAGAATCGACAGGGCCGCCAGATTCACGCGGCCCGAGATTTCAAACAGCGCTAAAGAATTTCCGGGACCGATTCGAGTGAGTTCCAGTCCGAGTTGTCCGGCAATCTGGTGCTTGAGATTGAGTTTGTACGGTTGTCCCGAGACCGATACCTCCAGGCTCGATTCGGGCAAGGTCGATCCGATTTCGAGACCGTAAAAAAAGATCCACGTCCCAGCGTGCTGACCCGGCGGGACGGTCAGCTGATCGGGTCGTTTGATCTCGTTGAACGATTGATTCTCTTCTCCTCCGATTGAGAACGACTGTCCCTGAATGTTTTCGGGGACTTCCGACTGTTTGATCTGTTGTCCTTCGATTTGGAGTACGATCCCGTCTTTCTCCAAGTCGAGAGGGCGATCGGTCTGATTCACCAGATGCAACCGCGCGGCCAGGAATCGTTCTCCCTTCGGCGTTCCGGAGTACACGTGACCGAATTCGATCGTGTCGAGCACGAGTAACGCTTTTCCCTCGTGTTGTTCGGGTTCGTATTTTTTTCCTTCGAGCAGCGCCGAAGAACGCCGCACCTGTTCGTATCGAGAGAGCAGTCGCTTTCGTTCGTTGGCTTCCTGCTCTTCCGGCGATTCTTCCGGCTTCCCGGAATCGCCGGGTCTGGTCTCTGGCCCCTTGGGAGCCTCACTCGAATCGCTCGGTTGATCGAGGGGGTCAGCCCCCTCCGCCGCCCGAATCTGAAATTGTGCCGCCTGGATCCTGACCCGAATCGGCTGAGCGGAGGTCGTCTGTGAAAGACAGAACCAAAAACTCAGGACGCAGCCAGACACAATCGTTCGGATGAGCATCGTCTTCTTCTCCGGAAAGTCGCCGACCGTAACGCTCTCGCAAATGCGATTCTGGTGAGAGGCTTCGGTCCGCTCACCCCCAGAATGACAGACTGAGCGGGAGATTTCTACCACAATCTCAAACAGGCGGCAGTTGCAGCCCGGGCGGCTCTGTCATGATCTGACCGATCTGAGCAGGATGGCTGCCGACTTTCATTCCCCTGATCGGAGCGGCATTCTCTCTTGGAAATTCGAGAAACGGTGCGAATTGTAGATTCGACAAAATGCGGCACGGAATCGCGAGGTACTGGCAGCAGCGGGTCTCACCAGTCAGCCTATTGTGAACATTTTTGCGACCGCTCAATCTTGTCTTGTGGCGTAGGGGGGAATTCACTACTTGTTCCCGCTTCACAGACTGCGAAAACGGTCCGTGGATTGCTTTCTCGTCGGCACGGATGCCGGTCGAGCGGGCAAACTCCCTCCCTTCAAATGACGTTCGTCACCTTTGATTACGATCGGGAAGTCGTTTTCATGACATCTGGTTTGACCTTACATCGCACTGTCGAACAACCGATTGCTCGGAGAGATCGTCTCACTTATCTCCGTCGAATTTTGATCTGCTCGGCAGCTCTGGCAGCAATGATTGCGGCCGGAACAGCAGAGGCTCAATTCGGCAGTTCTCCCGGCATGGGGGGAGGTCCTCCCGGAGGTCCACCCGGACCTGCCGGTTCAGGAGTCGTTCCCAAGCGACGATTCGTGCAACTCGAAGAGCAGAGCGGCGAAATCGTGCATGAGGTTCGTTTCGAAGGCATTCAGACGATCCTCCCTCAGGCCATTCAGTCAAAAGTTCAAACGCAGGCCGGTCAGTACCTGTCCGAACGGCAGATACGCGAAGACGTTCGAAATCTGTATTCGACGCGCTGGTTTTACAGCGTCGAACCGCGGGTCGAAGAGACCGAACAGGGATCGGTCGTCGTTTTCCAGTTGCTGGAACGCCCCATCGTCCAGAGCGTCGGATTTACGGGGAACGAAAAATTCACGAGCGAATATCTCGCGAAATACATCGGGCTGGTCAAAGGGAGTCCGTTCGATGTGGCGCTCAACAAGGAAGCCGCCAAACGGATCGAACGGTTGTACAAAGACAAAGGTTATTATTTCGCGAAGGTCGAACTCGCCAGCGGCGGCGACAAAAATGATCGCAGTGTGATGTTCCGCATTACGGAAGGCGAAAAAGTCGTCGTACGGGGAATTACGTTTCACGGTAACGAAGCGATCAGCAGCGGAGTCCTCGCCACGAAACTGCAGACCAAAACGCAGAAGTTCTGGTTCTTCGGCGGACAATACGACAAGAGCACCATCGCGGACGACATCGCGGCGCTCAAAGCGTATTACTTCGGTCTGGGTTATTTAGACGCACAGGTCTCGGAAAAAGTCGGCTTTTCGGAAAACGGAGCCCACGTTTATCTCGACTACAGCATCGTGGAAGGTCCCCGTTATCGAATCCGGAATATCGCGATCAAGGGGACGGAAATCATCTCGGAAAACACGCTCAGGCGAGAGATGACCACTTTGCCGGGCGATTATTTCACCTCGCGGGAACTCGGCGAAGATCTGCGAATGATTCAAGGCCGCTACGGTGAACTGGGACGCATCAATGCGAAAGTCGAAGCGATTCCCCGCTATCTCGAAACGCCGGGATTGATCGACATCGATCTGATCATCGACGAAGATGAAGTGTGGCGAATTCGCCGCATCAATGTTCATATCACGGGTTCCAATGGGAGGCCGACCTCGCATACACGTAAACGCGTGATTGAAAATCGGATGGTCTCGGCTCCGGGCGATCTCGCCAATCCCCGAATGATCAAAAAGAGCGAACAACGGATCAATCGCGAACAATTGTTCGAAGGCGGCCCGCTCGCCGGACCGCGTATCGAATTTAACCCCGTTCCCGAAGAAGAAACCCGATTCGCACAATCGTTGATGCGGCCGGAAGGAACCGTCCGGGGTCAGAATCTCGATTTCGTCGAGACCAGTTACGGCACCAATGAGTCAACTCCGCTCGTTCGCGGTCAGAACTTCGAGCGTGGACTGGAACAACCCGGAAATCTGTTGTGGGACAGTTCGCCTCAAGGCGATCCCTTCGGTCCCGCTCTCAACAGCCCCCCCTATCCGTTCGTGCAATATCGCGAGGGGGATCTGGATGTGTACGTGCAGGAGGCGCGAACCGGGCGGTTGATGTTTGGAGCGGGCGTCAACTCCGACTCCGGTCTCGTCGGAAACATCGTACTCGACGAACGCAACTTCGATCTGTTTCGCCCTCCGACCAGTTGGGATGACATCGTGGAAGGCCGCGCGTGGCGCGGTGCGGGTCAGACGTTCCGGCTGGAAGCGGTTCCCGGCGATCAGGTGAGCCGCTACACGGCCAGTTGGACCGACAATTATTTCATGGATACCGACGTCAGCCTGGGGCTGAGCGGTTTCTACTATCAGCGATTTCTGGATAACTGGGACGAGCAGCGATCGGGCGGGCGGGTCGCGTTCGGGTATCAGTTCAACCCCGACCTCTCGGGAAATATTGCGTTTCGGCTCGAAAATGTGGATATCAACAATCCGCACGGAGCGCCGCCACCACCTCCGCTGGCCGCGGTGGCCGGATCGAATTTTCTCACCACCGTCCGAGGGACGCTGGCTCACGATACTCGTAACTCGGCCTTCCTGCCGAGCGAAGGCCACATCCTGACCGGGTCTTACGAACAGGCCTTCGGAGAATTCAACTATCCCCGCTTGGAACTCGATGCGAGCCAGTATTTCACAGTCTGGAACCGCATCGACGGACAGGGACGTCACATTCTCTCGCTCAACGGACGAGTCGGCTGGACCGGCGATGACACGCCAGTGTTCGAGAAGTTCTACGCGGGGGGCTATTCGAGCTTCCGAGGATTCGACTTCCGAGGCGTCACTCCGAAGATCTCCAATATCGAAGTGGGGGGATTCTGGCAGGCCCTGGGATCGGTCCAGTATCAGGTCCCGGTGACGGCCGACGAAGCGATTTCGCTCGTCGCGTTTACCGATTTCGGAACCGTCGAGCAGGAAGTCGGATTCAGTCAGTTCCGGCTGAGCGTCGGCGGCGGAATTCGGCTGATCATTCCCGCGATGGGACCGGTTCCGATGGCCTTCGACTTCGCCGTGCCTTTGATGCAGGAACCGTTCGACGAGGAGCAGCTCTTCGCGTTCTATGTCGGCATCAACCGCTGAGTCGCCAAGTCCGGAACAGAGATGAACCGGCCGGATTCGCGAACGAAGGGATTCCGCTCTGGGCAAACTCAGCCCACCGACCGCTCCTGCTTTCCCTGTTTACGCAAGCATCCAGGGCTTCCAGTTCTCACTATGCGCAAGTGCGAGTCGTGCGTTTGACCACTGGAAAGAGACTCACCAATAACTGTCAGACCGGGAGGGTTTCGATCAACCCGCCCCGGTATTTCGAATTATGACCGTCATATTCGATACAAATTGACGGAAAGGAGCAGATTTCGAACAAGTGTCGTATCTCGCATAACCGATACAGTCTGTACGACCACATTTGTCGCGGTTTGCGAATCGGGTATGGGATCCGATTTTACCGCATCAATGTCGCGTGTCGAACGACAGGATCGAAAGAATGGCCATCCGACACTCCTTCTGCCTCCTGTTTGCCGCGTTGATCAGCGTGTCAGGCAATCTTTGGGCACAAACTGCTCCTTACTGGGCACAGGGACCTTCTTATTCACCTGCGGGATATGGCAGTTATCCGGATCAGCCGTACGCTGCTCCCGGAGTCTCGTCGTATCAGCAGGCAGGTTATTACCATCCGAATCAGATGCCGCCGCAGGATATATTTGTTCCTGACGCCAACATCATCACCACCGATCCCGGAGACGATCGTCCTCTGGGCCTGTTTTTACAGAGTACCTTCGCACGAAGCTGGGTCCGTCTCGAATACATGAACTGGTCACTCGATGCGCCCGGCAATCAGTTATTGGGTGCTCAGTTCGATGAGGCCACGGGAGTTGTGGATGTTCGGGATCCCTTCCCCGTGTTCGATGGAAACGCTCAATTCCTGGGATTCGCTCACGTGAACGATCTGAGTACAATCTCGATCGAAGACAATAACGGAATCCGGGGAACGTTCGGCAAGGAAACCACATGGGGGGAATTCCAGGCCAATGTCTGGGGTATCGAAGCGGCGACCGGGAGATTTGTCGATCCGACACTTCCTGAGATCGGAGTCTTCGCAGGGACCACGACGACGACACAAGGAGCCCTCAGCAACAACGTGTTTTTGTGGGATGAATCCTTCACGGCAAACTACTCCACCGATCTGTGGGGTGGTGAAGTCAAATTTCTGCTCGATCGCGGTGTCTGGCCGGAAGGTTTTTCGCTGCGTCCCCTGGTCGGGTTCCAGTACGTCGAAATCGAAGATCATCTGGTGCAAATCGGTCAGTTCAACGCTCAAGGTACTCAGATTACCCGCACCGGCATCATCGATTCCAGACTCATGAACACGATGTTCGGTCCCACTCTGGGAGCTCACATGAAAGGTGAGATCGGACCGGTCACGATCGGTTTCGAACCTAAAGTTGCTCTGGCTCTCAGCAGTATCCGCGGCCGCGTGAGTACGTTCCAATTGCGATCGTTTGCCGATGGTCTCGATGCAGAGGAAGACACCAACTGGACACTGGCTCCCATTCTGCAGGCGAATTTCTATCTACGCATTCGTGTGAACGAATACCTGTCGCTGTTCGGAAGCTGGGACGCGAGCTACTTTACGCGTGTCGGCCGGGCGGGCGATTCGATCGATTACAACGACAACGCCACTTTCGCCAACCCCAACCCTCCACCTGACATCGGATATACCAAAGTTCTGAACGGTTTGTTCATGGAAGGCTTCACGTTCGGCGGCGAACTCATGCTCTGGTAGCAAATTCTCTAACAAAAAACCTTTCCGGGATCGCTTCTCGGAAAGGTTTTTTCGCTTTAAAGGCCAATGATCTTTTCGCTTACGGGACTGGCACCGGAGCCGGTTCACCGTCGATCGTCAAACCTCCAAATGGGAAACCGACTCTAAACCCCATATCAAAAAGAACCTCGTCGATGTGGTTACCGATGGTAAACGGTCCTCCTCCCGCGAACAACAGCGCGACCGGATTTCGGCCATCTCGATTGACAATCAGAGAACCGGAGTCGCCGGGCTGACCGAAGAAGCCGTAATTAAAATCACTCAAAATCAAGACTTGATCCTGAAATGGTGCCGTGGTGCCGGCAATGGGATCGACGAGCAAATTAAAGTCGAAGTCGATCGATATGACATTTCCAACAGTGAACCCGGTGGTTCTTCCGTATTTCATTACCTGTGATCCAATGGTGGCCGGCAAGATCCGTTCGCTCGGCAATCCGTAACCGTCGCATGGAGTCGCGCTACCGAAAAAGGAAGCGCTCGTCAAGGCAATCGCGGCATCGAGACGATTCGCTGTCGTGAATGACAAAGGTGTAAAAGCGGCGAGACCTCCCAACACACTGTCGCTCGCCACAGCACAATTCAAATCAATCGGCCCGGGCTGAATCACCGGATCGCCAAGAACTGCCTGACCTGCAGCGCTTCGAAATCCGTAGTCCGCAAGTACGTGCGAATTGCTCAGGACATAGTGTTGGCCCGTCGGATCTTTGAGACGGCATCCCAAAGTTCCCGTGGCGCATAACTGAAGTTTGACGTTCCACCCAGAAACACCGATTGGACTCGGCCGAGGATGGAACATTCGAGGGCTATCGAAACAGCCAGGGACGGGCGTAAATACCCCACCTCGAGCGCGATTTCCATCGTCGAAATCGTCAGGAAACTGCCCGAACTGAAAAAGTCGGGGCTGTTCCGCGACATAAACTTCAACATTCACGCCATCGACCGTCGCCGGGACAAGTTTCTTATCCGCGAATTTCTCGACTTGAACGTGAATTACCGCGCTTCCATCTTTGCCCCAACCAACTCCCAATCCGTGAACGCCTTCCACATCAAACAGTTTTTCTCGCCATTCTCCTTTGGCTTTGGTCGCAATGGCAACTTCCTCATCGGTCGGAAGTCTTGGCCGTTTCAGTCCTCCGGGGGTGGATTTCTGGCCGGTTCCTTCCACGTCGCCTTCCGGTTCCGTAAACGCCGGATCGGGAGTCGGCTTCAACTCGTTGGACGGTTTTTCAGACCCCGTATTGCCGGACGGTTTTCCGGAATTTGATTGACCGGTCGTCCCAGCCAGCGGAATGTTCCGGACTCCCGAATTGCCGCGTACGGAAGGATTTTCTTTCGAGTTCACCGGACCGGTTTTTTCCGTGGTCTGATAGACCTCGGTCTGCAGATCGAACTTTTCCAGTTCATCCGACTTCAAGAGCGGCGACGAATCGAACGAAACGCCTTTGAGTGATTTTTCCTCACCGGCTTTCAAACTCTCCTTCGCAGTGATCACTTCGAGAAATGCCAGACCGCCGGGCAGATGACCGTCCGGTTCGGTCAAAACGAGACCTCGCACGCTGGTGCCTTTGACGGCCAGCACGATCCGGCCGGAGATCGCTGCGTCACTTTTGTTTTTCAGTGTCACATCGACCTGGAACTGATCGCGCGCACGAGCTTTACGCAGCGCGGAAACTTCCACGTCGAACTTGTCGGAAATTTTTTCCGCACTGTGAGCTTCGGAAGTCATGAATCCCGAAACTGTAAATAAGCAGAGCAACGCGATTTTGAGTCGGTACGAACGCGAAACGATCATCTTGATGATCTCCCAGTGAGAGAATGTGCCCCCGGACGCTCAGCGAAAGCGCAGGAGCGATCTATGTTCGGAAAACGGAAATTCCCCGTATCTTACTTATCTGTTCTATTGATACCCGCTCGTTCAGCCCAATGTCAACTTTATTCCGGTTCCCAGTCAACTCATCCTAAAAATAGACGGTCGAACCGTTTGTAGCGATTTTAACCGAACTCTTCGATGGAACAGTCCCAATGTCACGAAAGAGCCATTAAACCAGCGATATTCCGTCACCTCGTCACTTAGTCCTTCCACACTTCTACCTTTTACTCTTCCAGCCTCCCCTCAGGCGATCAGCTTATCGATCCGGTTCCCGGAGACGTCGGTCAAACGGTAATCCCGGCCCTGGAAACGATAAGTCAGCTTGAGATGATCCAATCCGAACAGGTGCAGCAGGGTGGCGTGCAGATCGTTGATGTGAACCTTGTCCTCGACGACGTTCCAGCCGATTTCGTCGGTTTTCCCTAAAACCTGGCCCCCTTTGATCCCTCCGCCAGCCAGCCACAGGCTGAAACAGAATGGATGGTGATCGCGGCCGGTGTTCGATTCCCGGGCGCCGCCCCGGTTTTCTCCCAGCGGAGTCCGTCCGAATTCGCCCGCGAACACGACCAGCGTCTCGTCGAGCAATCCCCGTTCCTTGAGATCCGCAAGCAGTGCTGCGACCGGCTGATCGACAACGTGCGTATTGTACTCCAGTTCCGCGTCGAGATTACTGTGGTGATCCCACGAGGCGTGATAAATGTTGACATATCGCACGTCCCGCTCGATCAGTCTTCGCGCAAGCAGACAGTTCGTCGCGAACGATTTCGGAACTCCCTTCCCACCGCCTCGGAAGTTGCTCTCTTTCGGATCGGGCCGATCGACTCCGTACGCATCGAGCGTTTCCTTGGTCTCACCCGAGAGATCGATCAGTTCGGGCGCAGCCGACTGCATGCGGAACGCCAGTTCGTACGAGGCGATGCGGCTCGCGATTTCCCGGTCGCCCACGGTCTGAAACCGCTCGCGATTGAGTGCGCTCAGTGCTTCCATCCCCCGCGCCTGCATCGACTGTGTGATCGGCTGCGGGTTTTCGAGATTCAACACCGGCTCACCCTGATTGCGAAACAGCACTCCCGCATAAGTCGAAGGGAGAAATCCACTGGTCCAGTTTGATGCGCCGCCGCTCGTCCCTCGCCCGGCGGTCAGCACGACGTACCCCGGCAGATTGTTCGATTCGGTCCCCAGTCCGTAATTGAGCCACGCGCCGATGCTCGGACGGCCAAACAGCGGGACGCCCGTGTTCATCATCAACTGGCCCGGATGGTGATTGAACGCTTCGGTATGGATCGAACGGACGAGCGCGATGTCGTCGGCCATCGTTCCGATGTGCGGCAGGAGATCCGAAAGTTCCATCCCGCATTCTCCATGCGGCTTAAACTGCCGTTTGGTCCCCAGCAGCGTCGCCGATTCTTTCTGAATGAACGCGAACCGCACGTTCTTCGTCATGCTCTCCGGGAGCGGCTGGCCCGAGAGTTCGTTGAGTTTCGGCTTGGGATCGAACAGATCGAGGTGGCTCGGCGCACCGGCCAGAAAAATGAAGATGCACTTCTTCGCTTTAGGTGCATAGTGCGGAGGTCGCGGAGCCAGCGGATTGCTGCCCGCTCGTTCCTCACGCGACTGAGCGAACCCCTGTTCGTGAAGCAGCGACAGCAGCGCGGCACCGCCGAGACCGCTGGCGGACGTCGTGAGAAACTCGCGGCGGGATTGCGCAATCGGTTCGGGCAGAGAGGGAAACATCGTTACTCCCGTGTCATGAATTCGTCCAGGTTCATCACGATGCGGGCCACTCCGACCCACGCGCGATCTTCCGGAGGCATTTCTGATTGATTGTTTTCGTCGGCGGATGAAGCCGCAAGTTTTCGATAATCCTCAAGTAGCCCCGCCAGTATCTCCTGCTCCGACGATGTCGGCACGCGACCCACGCAGCGCCGGAACAATTCGGCAATTCGATCCGCGTCGTCCATGTCCGGTTTAGCAGAATACTCCGTCCCCAGCTTGACGGCGCACTCGAAGAAGACGGGAGAATTGAGCAGCGTCAGCGATTGCAGCGGCGTGTTCGAGCGTTCGCGCCGCGTGCAGGTGACGGTTGAGTCGGGCGAATCGAACGTCATCAGCATCGGGTAAGGAACAGTCCGCTGAAAGAAGATGTAACACCCGCGGCGGTACTTCTCCGGTCCCTCGCTCTCCTGCCACTTGACCGAGTTGGCATAACCCAGTTCCCGCACTCCGGGAGGCAGCGGAGGCCGGATGCTCGGTCCCCCGATCGCTTCGTTGAGCAGGCCGCTCGCATCGAGAAACAGATCCCGAATCACCTCCCCTTCCAGCCGATACCGATTTTGACGGGCGAGCAGATAATTGAGCGGATCGATCTCGGTCAGTTTTTCGCGGACCCGCGACGATTGACGGTAAGTACTCGACGAAACGATCAGCCGGATCATCTCTTTGCGGGACCAGCCGCGGGCCAGGAATTCCTCGGCCAGCCAGTCGAGCAGAGCAGGATGACTCGGTCGTTCGCCCCGCGTCCCAAAATCTTCGGTCGTTCGCACGAGGCCTTCTCCGAACAATTGCTTCCACGTGCGATTCACCTCGACCCGCCGCGTCAAAGGATTTTCGGGTGAAACCAGCCAGCGCGCGAATGCGAGCCGGTTGTTTTGATCGGGCTCCACGTTCAGCCTGTTCAAGACCCGTGGAGTTCCCGCTTTGACTTCGGCACCGGGATTGAGAAAATCTCCCCGCAGCAGAACCCGCGTCGTGCGAGGTTGTTGCCGTTCGGCCAGCGTCCGCGCCTGCTGATCGGTCAGCTTGGGAACCGCCGCGCGATGCTCGTCGA
>DATKCB010000327.1:0-7047 GCA_035513495.1 Planctomycetaceae bacterium
CGGCCTCTTCGCGTCCTCGGGCGTCTCGTTGTAAATCAGCCAGCGCGCGGACTTCACGTTCGAAGACTTCCTGCCGCTCCGATTCGGCCAGCAGGAACTGGCTGATTCCGCGGGTTTGCGGGCGATACTTGAACGTGCAGCTCGAAAATTGACGGATCGATGACGTTCGCTCGCCCTGACTGAAGAACGTATCGACGGCCCCCTGCACTTCCGAGAACATCTCCAGCAGGTTAGTCTGCACGAGTGACAGGGCGACTTCCGCCTGCACCGGTTTGCCTTGCGGATCGGTCACTTCGATGAGGACCGTCAGAGGGTCGCCCGGTTTGAGTTGGGCCTTGTCGAGTGCGAGTTTGAGATTCAGTTTTTGCGAAACGCGGAACTCGCTGACGGCGGTGTGGAATTCGTGCTGATGCATGATCGCCACCGAGAAATTGAAGTTCGGGGCGAGATGCGATGCCATCGGGACGGGAATCACGTTCTCGCCGGTCTCCAGCCGAATCAACCGATAACCCAGAATCGACGCTCCTTCGAACGTGACCAGAGCCAGGGCGGGTTGTTCGCGCCAGTGAACCCGGATCTTCGCATCATCTCCCACATCGAAGTGATGCTGATCGGCGAGAATCCGCAGCCGGACCGAATCTTTCTCGCCCGACATGTTGAGCGCCGTCTGCCCACTCACTTCATTCGCAAACTGGTCGGTCGCGGTCGCGCGGATGACGTAGCGGCCACCTTCTTCAAGTAACAGATTCTGCCGGGCTTCACCCGTGTCCGCTTTCGTGGCGACGTCGTGAGTCGAAATCAGTTTCTCGCCGCTTTCCCCGTTTTCGAGCCGCGTCTGTTGAAAGACTTCGACCTTGAGTTTGGTTTCGACCGGTTTTCCGGCGGGGCTGGTCACTTTGAATTTCGCGTCGAACGATTCTCCGCTGATGTACACATCGCGGAGCGTCGAGACGGCGATCTCGAATCCGCGCGTCGCGAGGTAAATCGTCTTCGCCGTCTGCATTCCCCGGGCGGGATACTCGACCACCAGAGAGAGCGGTTGCGATTCGTTGAATTGAGTCGTCTCGAACGTGAATTCGAGCAAGCCGTCCTTGTCGGTTTTGCCAGTGCGGGTTTCTCCGTCCGGTCCGAAGCGATATTGGATATCCTCATCGACCAGTGGCAGACCGTAATAGTATTTGAGCGAAATCTTGCCGGTCACTTCTTCTCCGCGGAAGTAAACGTCTTTTTCGAGCTCGACCGAAAACTGCACCGGTTCGAGTTTGTATTCCGCGACCGTAAACGTGGTTTCGAACGAGAGCGCGGGAATTCCGTCGGCGGGTTCCGTCTTCTGCGGACGATGCAACTGGACGCGATACTCTCCCTGCACGGCGGTTGCCGGGAGCAGCAGGTTGTCGTGGATCGTGCCGTATCCGTTGAGAGCCACTTCCTTCGTGTGAATCAACCGGCTGCGGGCATCGAACACATCGAGTTTGAACTTCTCGCCCGGCTTGAACGTGAATCGATCCTGATCGACCCATCGCACGATCCCCTTGAGATTCACCAGTTGACCGGAGCGATACACCGGCCGGTCGGTAAACAGATAGCCGCGCGGTGCCAGCCCGACCGCGAAATCGAGACCGTTCAGATTCGCCACCGAAGACGCGACGTGCCCTTCGTGAACGGCGAAGACGCGCAGATCGGAGACGCTTTTCAGCTTGTCGTACGACTTCTGCAGGATGCCGTCCTTGCCCGTCAGTTCCTGGGAAAACACTTCGGATCCGTCGCTGACGAGCACGCTGACCCCCTCGACCGGTTGTCCGGTCCGCATGTTTTCCGCGAACAGGAACAACTCGTTCCGCGAACTTTTCAGGATCACGTCGAGGTCGCTCACGACGACCATCGTGGTCGCTTCGAGTTTGTCCGACGAGACGGTCACGGCCGTCACTCCCTGTTCGGCGATCGGGATCTCGACGTCTCCGATCGTCCGGCGGTACTCTTCGTACTCGGGAATCTTGTGTGCGAAGCTTTCGTCGGGATCGATCAGGGCGATGTCGAGGGTTTCGACGCCGCTGGCGAGGTGCATCTTGCGGAAGTAGTCCATCATGTCGATGCGATAGACTTTGACTGTCACCTGTTCGAGATTTCGCGTGACCAGTTTGATTCGCGGTTTTTCGTCGGAATGAAACTTGCGTTCGGTGGAGATTTCGAGCTGCGGTGTCGTGAGCCGCGTGATCCGCTGCTGTGCCTGACTTTGATACTGGTTGGTCACTTTCTTGTATTCTTCGAGAGCTTCTTTGAGCCGGCCGAGACGGTCTTCGAGCGTGACGCCGATCATGAAGCTCGCCTGAGACGCTTCGTTCGTTCCGGGATACTTCGAGACGAGCCTCCGCCAGTTCGCGATGGCTTCTTCGAACAGCGCCTTGCACTCGTCGTTCATTTCGACCGACTGCGGTGAATCCCCCGCGTCGATTGCGGCGCGAATGCGGTCGAGATGCGTTTGCAATCCTGCGGAGTATTTCATCTGCCCGAACTGGAACGAAATGAACGCCGCGCGTCCATCGAGGGGGTATTTATTGAGGAACGTCTGCCACAGTTGGGCGGCTTCGTCGTAGTTCTTTTTGCTTCGCGCGTTCTCAGCTTTGGCGAATTCGGTATCGATGACCAGTTTCTGCACGCCGCTCCACTGCGAATTGGTCGGGTGTTTGTCGAGAAACTCTTTCCAGGTGGTGATCGCCTCGTCGAATTTCTGCTGCGCCAGATACGCCTGTCCCAGCAATTGACGGGCGACCGGAATCTGATCGGAGTCTTTGTATTTTGGATTGGCGATCAGAGCCGTGAGCACCTCGACCGCTTGAGTGAACCGTCCGAAGTGCGAGAAGCTCTGGGCGATTTCGAGTTCCGCTTTGGGTGCCAGTTCGTGATCGGGCCAGCTTTTCAGAAACGCGCGCGCCGCCGCGATTCCGAGTTCGAGATCGGAGACGCTCCCCGGTTGAGGCACGCCCCAGCTATGCGCGATCTCGTAATTTGCCTTGGCCAGAAACTCTTTGATCTCGGGTGACGGATCGCCCGCCTTCCAGCCGCGCAACAAGTCCTGCCAGGCCTTACGCGCCAACGGCCGCTGACCGCTGTTCTGATACACGTGACCGAGCCGATAGCGGGCTTCCGCCAGCCGTAATCGACGCTCGGGAGGATTGTCGGCGGCTTGCTCGGCATAGGCAGTCAGAAATTCCCGATACGAATTGATCGCTTCGTTGGCGTTGTTCAATTTGTCGAAACAATTGGCGATCCGGAATTTGATCTTTTCTTCCAACTGTTCCGTGGGGCCCAGCTTGAGAGCTTCCTGATAATAGGTCAGCGCCTGTTGATAATCGGGCTGCTTCGCCTGTGAGGGATCCTTTGCGGGAATGCCTTCGAAATAGCGGTCGGCGAAGTCCAGATAAATCTGTGCCAGCTCATCCTTACGGTTACGGGACAGCAGTCGTTCGGCTTCCGCCTGATAGATTTTTCCCGCTGCTTCGTACTTCTGCTGAAGCACGAGGAGATGCGCCTGGCCGAATCGAGCCCGGCTGATCCAGGAACTTTGCGGGTGATCCTGTTCGATCTTTTTGAAGACCGCATCGGCCTCGGGGTAGTTCTTCAGTTCGGTCAGCGCCCGGCCTTTCAGATACAACAGATAATCGACCGCTTTCGCGTCGGGTCTGGCGATTTCCGCAGCGAGCAATTCGACGGCCTGCGCGAAATCCCGGGACTGCAGGGCCGCGTGGACCTGTGAGCTGATTTCAGGAAGCTGCGTCACTGCCGGTGATTTTTCCGGCTCTTGCGCCTCGCTCATCGGGGGGGAATTCAGGAAAAAAAGAACCACAACCACGGCAAGACGAAGGCAGGTGTTGAGCATGACAGCCTCTTCTGGTCTGAAACGAGAATTGATTGTTGAAGAGCGAGAACGAGCCGATAGCAGGAATATGATACCAGCGAACTCCGGGAGATGATCCAGAGAATCTCACAAGATACAGAGGCGTGACATACCCGGTGGAGTTCCCACAATTCGCGGAACGTTGAAAAAAAAGACAACATTCAAACCGTTCGCATTCCGCGCATCGCGAAACCGCATACTTCGCTTTCACTGCCCACCGGCAATCTGCTCGAACAGCGGAATCGAAAGTGTTTCCTTGAATGACTTTCCGTCACGGGAGAAGATCAGTTGAATTTCGCTTCCCGGTCGAGCATCCAGTTCGTTGCGAAGCATGAAGGGAGTTGAGGTGTCGGCGCCCAGGTCGTTAATCTTCACAATCCGATCGCCGGGTTGAACACCGGCTGTCTGGGCAGGACTTCCCTCATCGACCGAGTAGACCACGGTTTCTTTCTCAGGACGCAGTAACCGAATCCCGCTCCGGTTCGGTTCGAGCCGTTTTCGAAACTGTTTTCCCGGCTCGAGCAGAAGTTTCTGATTCGGAAAGTCGAACGTCACCTTAAACCGGGAGAGATACGACAATCCCATGACCGAGGTTTGCTGCGGAGAGAACGTGTGACTGACCAGAAGGTTTGCGTGTTCGAATTTGTCGACGCTTAGAGAACTCAAGCGAGCTTTGTAATCCCAGCGATCGCTCCCGAGATCGCTGGAGATGGTTTTGCCCACGATCTGCAATTGTTTTTGGTCCAGCAGAAGCCGAAACTGAGCCACATTCAGTGAAACTCCCGAAGCGCCCGTATCGACCTGAAACGACACATCGAGCGGTTGGTCCGCAGCGGGAATGCGTCCGGCAATCGTATGAAGACCGTTCCGACTCTGTCCGAGCGGTATTTCGACTGCTTTGGAATCAGTTTCGTCGGACAACGTGCGGCTCAAAGTCACCGATCCTTTGTCGAAGTCGATCTGCACGACGAAATCGCGCAGAAAGCTCATTCCGAGGATTCCCTGGATGTTGTGGCCGGTGATCTGACGAAACCGGGACAGATCGGTTGTGACGACAGGATCTTTGTGCGTCGCCGGAAACGGACCGACTCGATACGAGGGAGATTCGAATTTCTCGATCGTGCTCGGCAGCGAAAGCGTGCCGATCAACTGCTCTCCCAGCGGTTTGTTGAGCAGCGGCTTGAGTGAGTTGTCGAAGACCGTCAACGAAGCGCCTGTATCGAGGACGAACGAGTAGGTCTTGTTACCCAGAGTGACAGGGACCAGGACGACGTCCCCGTGACGTTCGATCTTCGTCGAAAAGCTGGTTTCTTCCGCGATCGCTCTCGGCGGTTCGGAAACCGTCAGCATACATGCCGTTGCGAACACAAGTGCGATTCGTTTCAGAACAATTCGTCCTTGCAACATGGGGGCTTCCTCCTGATTCTGTTTGGGTGAGAAGTGTAGTTTGTCTCTCACCAGCCGTCAGCGCGAATCGCTCCGGAAAGTCATCCCAGAACGCAAGACGAATTTCGCAATCCCCCGATGCCCCGAGAAAACCCGCCCCTGCCCACAAATGCGCCCACCATTCTTTTCGCGCGATTCGCTCGTAATCGAATTGAGAATCGGTACACTGAAGCCGCGAAAGTGAACTGCGGGATCGTTCTCCGATTGAGTAAAGGAATTCCATGCTTCCCGGAATCAAACAATTCGATTTGACCAACCGTACCGCGATTGTGACCGGCGGTTCGAAAGGGCTGGGCGAGGCGATGGCGGAAGGACTCGCTTCCGCCGGAGCGAATCTCGTGCTGGCCAGCCGCAACGCCGACGAGGCCGTCGCGGTTGCCGAGCGGATCGCGTCTGAGTACGGAAGAAATGCGATCGGTCTCAAGGCGGACGTCACGAACAAGGCCGAAGTCGACGCGATGGTCGAACAGACCCTCGAAATGTTCGGCAAGATCGACATCCTGATCAACAGCGCGGGGATCAACATTCGGGGTCCCATCGACGAATTGACCTACGAACAGTTTCAACAGGTGCAGAAGATCAACGTCGACGGAACGTGGCTCTGCTGCCGGGCGGTCGCACCGCAGATGAAAAAAGCGAAAAAGGGGAACATCATCAATCTGGCCAGCACGTTAGGATTGGTCGGATTAGCCAGTAGAACGCCGTACGCGACGAGCAAAGGGGCGGTCGTGCAGTTGACGCGCGCGCTGGGCCTCGAACTCGCACCGTTCGGAATCAACGTCAACGCGATCTGTCCCGGACCGTTCCTGACTCCCATGAACGTCCCCATCGCCGATACCGAAGAAGCCAAAAAGTTCATCATCGGTGCTGTCGCACTGGAACGCTGGGGGAGGCTCGAAGAAATACAGGGAGCGGCGATTTTCCTCGCGGGCGACGCCGCCAGCTACATGGTCGGATCGATGATCACGGTCGATGCGGGCTGGACGGCCCGCTAAAGCTGCAAAAAACCTTTCGCAATCGGGTCTCGATCGGGTATGCTGATTCGAGAGAGGTCGGCCGGTGCACTCTGGCGGTCGATCCTCTTTTTTCTTTTCGTGCGAGGAATCTCGTGGACCGATTCGTCACGTTCGCAATCTGCCTGGGAGTTTCGACGGCTTGTGCCGACGCGCAAGTGGTATTGCAACAACCCGTCGTGGGTGTCACCGGGGTGCAGACGGTGGTTTCAGTTCCCGATGGCGGCTCGGCATTTCTGGGAGGAGTCTCGCGGGCCAGGGATTCGCGGGCGACGTACGGGTTCACACCGTTCGGTTCGTCGCTCGGGCGAGAGGTGAATCGTTCGAGGATGGATGTTCGCGTGACGATTCACGACTTCGAAGCAATGGATCAGTGGCTGCTCGCGCAACCGCGAACGGGCGATTACGAGTTTCGTCAGCGTTCGACGGCCAATGCCTGGGCAAAACTGGGTGGAACGAATTCTCGCGTTCAAGCGTCGGTTCCCGCCACTGATCGTTCGGCGGTCAGCGCGGTTCCCAGCGAACCGCGAGTTTCCGCCAGTTCGGAGTCACCCACTCGTCTGACTCCGGCGGACCGTTTGCTGGCGTTGGGAGATGCCGCGCTCGATCGATCCGATCGAGTCGGGGCGCTGCGCTATTATCAGTCGGCACGAAGACTCGGTTCAACGATTGCATCAGAGAGAATACAGACGC
>DATKCB010000328.1:0-13195 GCA_035513495.1 Planctomycetaceae bacterium
GCTCGATATTCGTCGAGGCGTTGTTTGAGTTCGGCTTCGAAGCCTCGGTCGGCGGGGTGGTAGTATTGTTTTTCGACTCCGAGGTAATCCTGGTTGACCCAGCCGTGGGCGCTGTTGTGAGCGTACTGGTAGCCTGCTCCGTGACCGAGGCGTTCCGCGCCTGCGTAGTGTTTGTCTCGCAAATGGATCGGAACCGGCAGGACGGCATGATTGCGGACGTCCGACAGAGCCGCATCGATCGCCACGATTGCGGCGTTCGATTTGGGAGCCATCGCAACGTACAGCGCGGCCTGCATCAGGATGATCCGGCACTCGGGCAGACCGACCATCTCGGTTGCCTGAGCGGCGGCATTCGCGACGACGAGCGCGCGGGGATCGGCGTTGCCGACGTCTTCGGCGGCGGCGATTACGATTCGGCGGGCAAGAAACCTGGGGTCTTCCCCCGCTTCGAGCATTCTCGCCAGCCAGTAGGCCGTCGCATCGGGATCGGTTCCCCGCATCGATTTGATCAGGGCACTCGCCGCATCGTAATGATCGTCGCCCGTCGCGTCGTAGCGAATCGCTTTCTTCTGGATCGATTCCTGAGCGATTTCGAGCGTCAACCTTCGATTGTCGGCATCCAGCGAGAGGGCTGCGATTTCGAGAGCGGTCAGCGCTCGCCGGGCGTCTCCGTCGCAGACATCCGCCAGAAACGCGAGCGCCTCCTCGTCAGCGTCAACCGAGAGTTTTCCGAGTCCGCGATCGGAGTCGTTCAGCGCCCGCAGCAACAGTTCCAGAACGTCCGACTGCGACAGCGATTGAAACTCGAACACCTGCGAGCGGCTGATTAACGGAGAGACCAGTGCAAAGAACGGATTCGACGTGGTTGCTCCGATCAGGCTGACGACACCGGCTTCGACGTCGGGCAACAGGACATCCTGCTGCAGCTTGTTGAAGTGGTGCAGTTCGTCGATGAACAGCAGCGATTTCTCGCCCGAAGTTTCGAGTTTCGTGCGGGCTTTTTCCAGCAGTTCGCGGAGTTCCTTCACACCCGAAGCCGCCGCGTTGAGCGCGATGAATTGCTTTTTCGTGCGGTTCGCGATGATCTCGGCGAGCGTGGTTTTGCCGGTTCCCGGTGGTCCGTAAAAGACGACCGAATTGAGCCGGTCGGCGTCGAGAATTCTCCGCAGCAGTTTGCCCGGACCGAGAAAATGTTTCTGTCCGACGAACTCGTCGAGCGTGCGCGGCCGCATCCGCGCCGCCAGCGGCTTGGCAGATTCACGGTTCTGACGTTCGGTGCGTTCGAAGAGGGACATGGGGCGGAGTAGATAGGAATTAGGAGTCAGGAATTAGTGTGTGGCGAGACGACAATGATCAAACAGTATGCCTCCGGCTTCGGGATTACAATGAGTTCAACTACATTTGGAGTTTTTCGATGGCGGCATCGTAAGACGTCGAGGAACCGGGGGCGTTCCTGTTCGTCGGCGAATTTGCTCTGCTCATCGACCGTCTTTCGGATTGCGACGATTTCCGCGAACAGTTCTCGCACCAGATCGGGTTGTCGGCGACGCTTTCGATCAGGCAATACAATCTGAATCACTCCGGCGAGCGGACGTCCGGTTTCGTTGTCGATCAGGCGGATCGTGACGGCGGCCGAGTCAGGCAGAATGCTGCCTGACAGGACGAACAATCCAGCGGAAAGCACCAGGCAGATCGCCAGCGAAATCCGTCGCGCAGTGGTTCTCTTGAGTCGGTGTTGCATCGCGTTGCGTTGAAATCCTCCCGGGAGCACGGTGCGAAGTGAGTTCAGTGTATCCATTTCCGCCTCGGGTCACCGCTCAGAAAATGGTCGAGAAGACGCGAGTATCGTGCGGAAATTGCCGAGTCATCGTACGGGCTCTGCAAGACCGGCTCTGCATGGAATCAAAAATCATAAGTTATTTTATACTAGATGTTTGTGTTTTTTTATCGCTGCTCTACCTGAAGAGGATCAGAGTAATCTAGGGGATCTCCCCACCTTGGGAGGTCCGTTTTTTCTCACTTAAAATAAAATCCCTCGCAGTTTTCATATTCTATATTGCTGATGCGTACGATAAGCTTTGTGGAGAAGACTGAAGGAATTCGATGCTTCCCACCTGGCAACTGTCCGCATGGCATCGAAACGGATTTTCAGCCTTTTTTCGAGACGCACGGTTTTCTTTCGAGAAACACAGTTTTCGAACCCACCTTTTGAACTACCTACCTTGAAAATGAGTGATTGAGTCAGTCAGGCCCTCATGCCGAAACGGGGAGATCGTTCCCGTGGCTGCTTCAGTTTCTCGCCACAATCATCATGACTAACCCGCCCAAGAGTCTCCGGACGAGATTTCGTCGTCGATTTATTCTGTGCAGCGGTGTCATCGTCGCCGCCTGCTGCCTGTTGGGATCGACGCTCAAGTCGGCACCGAAAACCAGCGATCAGATTGCAGCGCGCATGGGGCTCGAACTCGATCGGGTGTTCGAGGCTCCGTTCTCGCAAACCTTGCCCTCGGAAGGCCGGATCGACAGTCGGAACAATCTGACACTTTCGAGCCAGGTCGTCGGACGGACCACCGTACTCGAACTGATTCCTGCAGGATCGATCGTTCGCGGACCGGTTCTCGCACGCGTGGCGGGTACGGTTGCCACCCTCGAACAACCGACCACGGGGGAAGTCCTGATCGTCTTGCGGGACGCCGACGGAAAATCGCACGAACATCACTGCGCGGAGATGGGCGAATATACTCAAGTGCTCGTCGCGGCCGGCGATGTCGTCCGCAAGGGAGAGCCGCTGATCGGAGATGTCGTCGCGCGTCTCGATCCCTCGCAGTTGCTCGATCAGGAAAAGACTTTTGAGATTGCCTACACTCGTGCGAAAACCAATTTCGAACTGGCAGCGAGCAACTACGAGATCCGGCAGCTCAACAACGAGAGTAAAAACGCTACTGCCAGTCTGGCCGCGAATCTGGCCAAACTCGATCTTCAGGAATATCTCAATGGGCTTTATCCCCAGCAGGCGGAAAAACTGGAAGGGAACATCCAGCAGTTGAAAGAAGATTTGACGCGCGCGGCCGATAGCCTGACCTACTCCGAACGAATGGCAGCCAAGGGGTATCAGTCCATCACGGACGTCGAGAACGCCCGGCTCAAACTGCTCGCGTCGGAAATCAAACTGAAGGACGCCCAACGACAATTCCAGGTGCTGCAGGAGTTCACCTTCGACCGGACCCGCATCGACCTGGAACGCAAAGCCGAAAATGCCCTCAACAACATGAAGCGCATCCGCCTCGCAGGAGAAGCCGCTCTGGCGCAAGATCGCTCCAATCGTGCGTCGCGCGAGCGCGTTTACGAGATTTATCGCTCGCGTCTGCAGCATCTCCGCAATCAGATCAGAGGTTGCACGCTGGTGGCGCTGCGTGCGGGACAGGTGGTCCATGCCAATCTCGGTTCCAGCCGGAGCGGGAACTCCTACGTGGAAGTCGGCTCGCAGGTTTACGAGCGGCAGGCGATCGTCCACATCCCCGACATGAACCGCATGAGAGTCGATGCCCGCATTCACGAATCGCTGATCAGTAAAATCGGTATCGGCCTGCCGGTCGAAATTCAAGTCGACGCGATTCCCGATATCGTCTTTCATGGAAAACTGACCGACCTCTCGTCGGTTCCCATGCCGGGACAGTATCCGAATTACCATCGCAAAGAGTACCGCGCGGAAATCGCGATCGATGATGACGAATCCGCCGAATTCGCATTGCGGCCCGGGATGAGCGCTAAACTCGATTTGATCGTCCATCGAGCCTCGGAATCGTTCATTCAAATCCCGGTTCAGGCGGTGCTGAAACTCGGCGACAAGCGGTTCGCCTGGGTGTTCGGCGAAGCGGGTCCCGAACTCCGTTCGCTGGAACTCGATCGGGACAACGACGAAACCTACGTCGTTAACGAGGGAGTGTTTCCCGGTGAACAGGTTGTCCTCCATCCCTGGAATCACTTCTCCGACCAGATCGCACAACTCGAAACCCGATACGGTGCCGAAGAGACCGTACCGGTTCCGTACATTGAAGAACCACAATACTTCGACGAACTGGACCTCCCCGGCGAACTGGCGGTCGACCTCGACCAGACAGACACTGCTACTACGCAATCGACCCGCACGGCACGCGTCGATGCGGTCGGTGAAGAGTAGGCTCGATGCGGTCGGTGAAGAGTAGGCTCGGAGTCTTTCAGTCAGTTCTACGCTCTTCCGTTTTCACACTCGATGTTGACCTACAGTTTTTCGGGATCGACGACGACGTGCTTGACCCGGCGGCGTTGCCAGGTGTAGGTGACGTGCAACTTGCCGTCGGAGGTCTGGATCACCGCGGGATACGAGTACTCGCCCGGCTGATCTTCGAGCGTCAGCACCATCTCCCAGTTCTGACCATCTTTCGAGACTGCGATGTTCAAAGGCGATCGCCCGCGGGGAGTGTTGTTGTAGATCAGCACGCTCCGTCCGTCCCGGAGCGTGACCGCGTCGGTTCCGCTGTTGGGATTGGGGAGGTCGGTCAGCGTCATTTCGGACCAGGTCTTTCCCATGTCGTCCGACCAGGCCTGCGCGAGTTTCCCCTGCTTGCTGCGGCAGAGAATCTGCAAACGTCCGTTCCAGTTCAGGATCGACGGCTGAATCGCGCCGATCTCTTGGCCGTCGTTGAGCGGCGGAGTGCGCTGCCACGTCAGACCGAGATCGCTGGTTTGTTCCATGTGAACCCGCCAGCCGTCGTGTTCGGTCGATGTCGGACATAGCAGCGAGCCGTCTTCGAGCAGGTACGGTTTGTTTTTGACCGGTCCCAGAATTCCGTCAGGCAACTTGCGCGGATCGGACCACGTCTGGCCGTTGTCTTTCGAAACGATCAGTTCGCCCCACCACTCACTCGGACTGGGGCCGACTTTGTAAAAGAGGAGAACTTCACCCGCAGGCATCGCGAACAGAATCGGATTCCAGCAGGGATAACGAAGATTGTCGTTCTGGATACCGTTCGCGACGCTTTTCGCCGGCGACCACGTTTTTCCGTCGTGCCGCGAGACCCAGATTTCGACGTCGGGGTTTTTCTCGCGCGTTCCGCCGAACCAGGCGGCGATGAGGCCCCCTTTCGTTTGTGCGATCGTCGAAGCGTGACACTGCTCGAACGGTGCCTCGGTGTAGACGAACTCCTGGCTCAACAGAGCCGGATGCTCAGGTGAGGTGAGCGGGGAAAACTCTTCTTGAGCATGGACAGCATCGAGGCACAGCAGGCTGGAGAGCAAAAGTATCGAACGCATAGCGGACTTTCATAATTGTACGATGGGCATTCCTGCCCGTCGGTTGTCACGGACCACTCCTCGACGGGCAGGAATGCCCATCGTACTGTCCGGATGAAAACAGTCACAACACCGCCGATTGTTATTGCCGTCAGGCGACAAAGCAAGGATAATCGAAAGGCTTGGTTTCAGGCGCATTTCCCGGTCATCCGCAGCGAACTCGATCTTGTTGAAAACTTCCCTCACACTCGGTCTGTCGATCCTGCTGGGATCGCTGTGCGTCCCGAGCTGGTCTGCCGGGGTTGAGAAGATGAACGAGTCGCTGGGGATGTACGTTCCGACGTTTCAGGTCCGAAACGCGACCGGTCCGTTCGTGAACCGCTCGGTCTGCCACGTTTGTCAGAACGGCGACCGGCCGGTCGTAATGGTCGTGATGCGGGAGGTGGGTCCGAAGCAGCGGATGCTGCTGCGAAATCTCGACCGACTCGTCGCAACCCATCGGGCGGAAGGCTTGCGGGCATTCGGCGTGTATCTGGGTGACCGTCCCCGCGAAGATTTCAGTCACGTCCGCACGTTCGCATTCAACGGACGAATCGAGATGCCGGTCGGTTTGTCGTCCACGTCGCTGGGCGATCCGTCGCAACTCGACATCCCCGCCGATTCCGAGACGACGGTGTTTCTGTACGAAAACCGCCGCGTTCAAACCCGCATGGATTTCAAGCAGGACTCCCCCAGCCACGACGAAATCCGCGAACTGCTCGAAGCCGCCGGGCAACTCGGATCGCTACAGGAATAGCCGCTGAGGCAAGCTCGCCGGGCGAGTGATTCTCGACTCGTATTCATTCATGTCCATCATTCGCGGTCCCGTGATTCTCTCCCCCACTCATGTTAAACTCGCCACCAACCAAAACCGAGACCTTTCCCACTTTTACTACCTTTCAAACCTTTCCCACTCCCCATGACCGCTCTCAACTTCAAACAGGAACTGACCGGCTGTTTCGGGAAGCCGGTCTCCGAGAATCCTACACAGGCGATGATCGAGGCCGCGTACCGGCATCATGGACTCGACTGGCGTTATCTGACGATTGAAGTCGATCCCGCCGATCTGGCTGCGGCGGTGGCCGGGGCGAAGGCGATGGGGTTTCGCGGATTCAACTGCACGATTCCACACAAGGTTGCTGTGATCGAGCATCTCGACCGACTCGGGGAATCCGCGGCGGTGATGCAGGCGGTCAATTGCGTCGTCATTCGAAACGGAGAACTGATCGGAGAGAACACCGACGGCAAAGGATTCGTCCAGTCGCTCAAGGAACTGACCGACCCGGCCGACAAAAAAATCGTGATGTTCGGCGCGGGTGGAGCCGCGCGGGCGATCGGCGTGGAAGTCGCGCTGGCGGGCGCGACGCACATTACGGTCGTCAACCGATCGGAACAACGAGGCCGGGAACTGGTCGAGCTGTTGAATGCGAAGACCACCGCCGATGCCGAGTTCGTTCTATGGAATGAGGACTTCTCAATTCCTCCCGAGACCGACGTGGTGATCAACGCGACCTCGATCGGACTGTTCCCCGACGTCGACGCGCGGCTGGAGATCGACTTCGATACGCTGACCTCGAAGATGGTCGTAGCGGATGTGATTCCGAATCCCCCGCGAACCCATCTCGTTCGTACCGCCGCCGAACAAGGCTGCCCGGTGATCGACGGACTCGGGATGCTCGTGAATCAGGGAGTGATCGGAATCCAATACTGGACCGGCATCGACCCCGACGCAAAGGTCATGCGGGCCGCCCTGGAACAGATTTTCGGGTGAGTTCGCGAGCCGAGAAGTGCTCATTCCCTTTTTTTCGCGGATTTCGCTGCTTTCGTGGTAAATGGCCCGGTCCCGATATCGGCGGTTCCCTTGCGAACGACACAAGCTGATTTATAATTCACAGTTGAGGAAATTTTTGACTCATCCCGGAAATTTGCCGGTGCGATTCTGAAACGGTTCGCACCACCGAGGAATATAATTCATGAACTGGTTTCGAAACGTCTGGCTGGCGGTGAGCACTGTTGCCAAAGGCATGTGGGTCACCTTGCGGACGATGAACAAGACCTATCAGCGGAAGACGTTTACCGACACTTACGAGTATCCGGAAAAGCCGGTTCCCGTGAAAGCCCGTTATCGAGGCTTTCACCGCTTCGACCTGACGACCTGCATCGGTTGTGAGAAATGTGCGGTAGCGTGTCCGGTCGATTGCATCTATATCGACAAGGAGAAGAGTCCGGTCGGCAAGGGATTCCGCGTCGAAGGATTCACGATCGACTATACGAAGTGCATGTTCTGCGCGTTGTGCGTCGAGCCGTGTCCGGTCGATTGCATTTTCATGGGGTCCAATTACGACCTGAGTTGCTACAGCCGCGACGGATGCATCGTCGATTATGCGAAACTGCCGCTCGAAGCCGCCTGGGGACAAACGACATTGAATCCCACCGTCGTGGCGGAATCGAAGGTTCTTTACGAACCAGTCTGGGTGAAGGGCGAACCGAGTCCGTTCGAATTCACCAGCGAATCCTGAGAGCAAACTACCGACGGGCCAGGAATTGAATCCTAACACTTTGAGTTTTTCCAATTATGAATAGCACTGCTCCGCTGCAATACTTCACCCTCGAAGAAGCCAATAAACGTCTGCCGCTGATTCGGATGATCGTCCGGGACATCGTCGAACTTCATCCCAGTGTCGAAGATCGCCGCGTCCGATTCGAACGTCTGACGGAAGGACAGGATGCGCAGCATCTCGAATCGATCTACGGACAGGAACTTCAGCAGAGCGTCGAGCGGTTTCAGCAGGACAGCGAGAGGCTGGATGGATACCTGGCGGAGCTTGCCAAGCTGAATGTCGAACTCAAGGATCCGGCCGCCGGGCTGGTCCACTTTCGGACGCAAATCGGCAATCGGGATGTGTATTATTGCTGGAAACTGGGCGAGCAGGAAATCTCCTGCTGGCACGAGCTGGACGAAGGATTCGAGTCGCGGCAATCCCTGTTCGAAACCACCGCAATGCGCGACGGGACCGAGAACGATCAGACTGAGAATTCCTGATTCGATCCATCGGACGATCGATCTGAATCGAACACGACGACAGGTGCGGGTTGGTCCGCACGAGGAAGAAAACACATGACGGACCTGGTTGGTCATTTATTGCTGTTCGGATTCGCGGCCGTCGCGGCGCTGATCGTTCCCCTCTCGCTGGGAAAACTGGTGCGGCCCAAGCTCCCCACCGCCGAGAAAGATTCGATCTACGAATGCGGCGAGCCGACGATCGGAACGAGCTATATTCAGTTCGACCTCCGGTATTACGTCGTGGCGCTCGTATTTATCGTGTTCGACGTCGAAGTGATCTTCTTCTTTCCGTGGGCGCTGATCTACGGAGGGGCGATGCAGCTGGCCGACACCCGGATCGCCGACGAAGCCCGGACCGAGTTGAGCGCGAAAATGCTCAATGTTTCTCCCGGTTCGCTCGATCCCGCCAACGTGATCGGACCCGAGACGGCTCACACTCTCGGATTGGTCGGGGTTGCGGATATTCTTGTATTTTTCGGAGTGCTGCTCGTCGGCTTCTTTTACGTCTGGAAACGGGGCGATCTCGACTGGGTGCGTGCGTTGTCACAGCGAACGCAGGCCGCCCCCGCACGTGCCGAGATCACCGCGGTCGAACAATCTTAAGAACAACCTAAAATGACTTGAAGTGACTGGTCCCGCTCGCGATCATCGAGCCGATCTGAAAGTTTTCGCAGATGAATATCGAAGCCATCCACTCTTTGCTCGTCGAAACATTCGGACAGGCGGACGTGACCGAACTCAAGACCGACACCGTCGATCCCTGGATTACGGTGGTCCCCGGAAACCTCGTCGAAATCTGCCGGTTCCTGAAAACCGATGAACGACTGCAGTTCAATCATCTCAACGATTTGACCGGAGTCGATTACCTCGAAACCGACGAAAAAAAACAAAAGAAGTTCCCCTTCGAACCGCATCTCGAGGTGGTCTACCACCTTTCGAGTATTCCTTTGAAACACCGCATGGTTCTCAAAGTGAGCCTTCCTCGCTGGAAGAACGACGAACCGGGAAATCTCCCCGAAATTCCGTCAGTTGCCGGAGTCTGGGCGATCGCCGACTGGCACGAGCGGGAAGCTTACGACCTGATGGGGATCAGATTCACCGATCATCCGAACCTCAAACGGATCCTCTGCCCCGAAGACTGGGTCGGACACCCCTTGCGGAAGGATTACGAATTCCCGCTCGAATATCACGGCATTCGCGGCAAGTAATTTTTCGGAGGCCTGAGGCACATCTCCGATTCAAAACAACATCACAGTTTACGAGCGACCGATCATGAGCATGCAGGTGGAAGATCAACGGATCATCGAATTTGACGTCCGCACCGACGAAATGCTCGTCAACATGGGCCCGCAGCACCCCAGCACGCACGGCGTATTGCGGCTGTTGCTGAGGACCGACGGAGAAATCGTCCATGAAGTGACGCCGCACATCGGTTATCTGCACCGGTGCGCCGAAAAAATCGGCGAGAACCTCTCGCCTCCCCAATGGATTCCCTATACCGACCGGATGGATTATCTGGCCGCGATGAACATGAACCTCGGGTTCTCGCTGACGGTTGAAAAACTGATGGGGATCGAGGTCCCCGAAAAAGCGATGAACGTGCGATTGATCATTGCGGAACTCGGACGAATCGCCAGCCACCTCGTCGGCATGGGAGCTTACGGTCTCGATCTCGGTTCGTTCAGCCCCTTTCTGTATGCGTTTCGGGAACGGGAAATCATTCTCGATCTGTTCGAGGAAGTTTGCGGAGCGCGGCTCACGTACAGCTACATCACTCCCGGCGGAGCCACCCACGATCTGCCGGACAAAATCATCATCCCTCCCGGGCTGGCCCAACTGGTCGGAAAAAGCCCCGACCTCGAACTGACGTGGAGCGAAGCGACGCTGATGTTCCTCGAGTGGCTCGAAGAACGAATCAAGGAATATCACACGCTGCTCACGCGAAACGCGATCTTCGTGAAGCGGACCGCCAACATCGGGATCCTCTCTCCCGAAATGGCCGTCGATTATGGCTGCACCGGACCCGTTCTGCGCGGCAGCGGAGTCGATTATGACCTCCGCCGCGACGGCGAGCCGATCTATACGCGGATGTACGAAGGCTACGAATTCGACATCCCCGTCGCTCCCTTCGCGGACGCTCCGCACGGTGTCGTACTGGGAGACAACTGGTGCCGCTTCTACGTCCGGATGATGGAAGTGGTCCAGTCGATTCGCCTCGTCCGGCAGGGTCTGGAAAAGTATCCCACCGCGAAAGGGACACATCGCGAGCCGTTCAAACTGGGAGCCAAACTTCCGCAGGACGAATGCTATCTTGAAACCGAGTGCCCGCGCGGACAGATGGGATTCTACATCGTCGGCAAGGGAGACGCCGAACCGCTCCGCACGCGGGCCAAAAGTTCCTGCTTCTGCAACCTTTCGGTCACCGCCCCGATCTGCGTCGATACACTGCTGGGGGACATCCCCGCCGTCGTGGGATCGCTCGACATCGTGATGGGCGAGATCGACAGGTAGATGATTTCGTAATCAATTTATCATTCATTGCGATTGTTTTACGAAGCGGTCGTGGCACGCCTCAACGCGGGTGGCGATGATAGTTCGGAGGGCAATGCTGTTGAGTTCCGTGAACACAACGACTGGAGAGAACCGATGAATTGGAAGGAACGTATCGTCATCGACCCGGCCGTTCTGGTCGGCAAACCGATCATTCGAGGGACTCGGATGGCTGTAGAATTCATAGTTGAACTCCTTGCAGAAGGATGGACGCACGAGCAGATTCTCTCAAACTATCCGCAACTGATTGATGACGACATTCAAGCGGCTCTGCGTTATGCCAGCGAAATGTTGAAACAGGAAAAAGTGTATCCCCATTCGGTTTGACAGGTTCGCTGCTAATATTTAGAAATATCCCGACCGATGGCGAAGTTTTTGGCGAATGAAAACGTTCCCCGCGATGCCGTTATCGCCGCTCGGCAGTTGGAAATTGATCTCGCATGGATCAAGGAACTTGCTCCCGGTGTCCCCGACGAAGAAGTCCTGACCATGTCGCTCGACCAGGAACGAGTGCTGGTAACCTTTGACAAGGATTTCGGCGAGCTCGCGTTTCAGCAGGGGAAAGACGCGTCCTGCGGAGTGATCTTGTTTCGTCCCCGGTTGCAGTCTCCCCAGTTTCTCGCACAATTTGTCGTCTCTGTTTTGAGTCAGGTGATCGATTGGGAAGGGCACTTCGCAGTCGCTCAGGAAACGAATATCCGAGTGATTCCGCTCCCGAGTCGGCAGTCCCCTTGATTCTATCCCACTGTGTGGTACAGAATCAAAAGAGCAAGAGAGCCGTTATATCGATCGAGGAGGAGGAGGAAATGACCAACGATCGTCGATCTCGTCTGTTCGAACGACTCAAACAGGGATTGGAGGAGGGGATTCAGCATGCCAAGGGAGAATTGACATTGCGAACAGTCGAAGTCCCCGAGGAACCTCCAGAGATTGATGCAAAAACCTTGGCGGCGCTGCGAGATCGAGCGGCGATGTCTCAGGCGGTTTTTGCAAAAATGTTGAATGTCTCCACCAAGACTTTACAAAGCTGGGAACAAGGTGTTCGGCAACCTTCGGATGCTTCCCGCCGTTTAATTCAGATTTTCAGCAGCGATCCCGAGGTGATTTGTCGCAGTGCCGGGTTACCGGAGATTCGATTAAAAGGAGTCGCTATCGAGCAACTGCCTCAAGGGCGGCGCAGGATTGTTGTGAAACAACTGGGAAATGAAACGAAAAAATCTCGTCGCGTAGAGTGACACAGCTTCCGATGTCAGATCACCCCGCATTTCATACCACCCGCTGGAGCCTGATCGCCCGGGCCGCGCAGGATTCTTCCCCCGAATCGCGGGCTGCGCTCGAAGAGTTGTGCGATTTGTACTGGTATCCGCTGTATGCGTTTGTGCGGCGCGAGGGAGTTTCCCCCGACGAAGCTCAGGATCTCACGCAGGGCTTTTTCGTCTCACTGCTCGAACGGCAGGATCTGCGGGCGGTGCACGAAGAGAAGGGACGGTTCCGGTCGTTTCTGCGAACTTCGATGAAACATTTCCTGCTGAATTACTGGAAACACAACCGCGCTCAAAAAAGAGGCGGCGGAAATAAACTGATGTCGCTCGATTTCGAAGTCGCCGAACAACGCTACTCCCGCGAACCCGAACTCACTCCCGATCAACTGTTCGATCGGCAATGGGCACTGACGGTACTCGATCTGGCGATGGCTGCACTGGAAGAATCGTATTTCAAGCAAGGCAAAGAGCAATTGTTTCTCAAACTCAAGCCCGCTCTGACCGGAGCGAGCGACTCGGCGACCGGAGTGGAAGTCGCCGAACGGCTCTCAATGTCCGAAGGAGCCGTTCGCACTGCGTTACATCGCCTGAGAAAAGATTTTCGGACGGAACTTCGTCGGCAAGTTGCAGAAACCCTGGACGAATCCGAGAATACTTCGCTCGACGAAGAGATCTCGTACCTTTTCGCGGCGCTGAATCCGGGAACGTGAACTGACTGCCCAAGGTTCAATTGTCGTCACTATTTACTTTTCACACCTGTTGTACTTTTTCACTTCCCACATCGAATTGCCAGAAAACGCCTCATGAATCGACTCCAGAACAAAGTCATTATCGTGACCGGTGGGACGCAAGGCGTGGGTGAAGCGATCGCGATTCATGCGGCACGTCAGGGAGCTGCCGGAGTTGTGATTTGCGGGCGGCAGGCCGACAAGGGGCAACAGGTCGTCGCGCGGATCGAGTCGGAAGGAGCGGCGGGACTGTTCGTTCCGGCGGATTTATCCGTCGTCGA
>DATKCB010000329.1:0-10960 GCA_035513495.1 Planctomycetaceae bacterium
GATGCCGCTCGTCAGCTTCGATCCGACGGTGCGGGCAACCGTGCTGACAGTCGCATTGAACATGACCGTCTGGCACGTCTGCACACACGTCGCGAATCAGATGACGGTTCAACGCTACTTCAGTACGTCCGACACGAAAGCAGCGCGAAGAAGTTTTCTGACCGCATCACTGTTCGGCGTCGGTCTGAACCTGATGCTCGTCGGTGTCGGGTTGGCGGTACTCTATTATTATTGGGGACAGGGAATTCCTCTCGATGGTGGAGAAGCTGCCGGGAAAGGAGCCGATCTGGCTTTTCCGACGTTCGCAGTCTCTCGACTGCCGAATGGCTTCGGAGGAGCGATTCTGGCCGCATTGCTCGCGGCGGCCATGTCCACTATCGATTCAGGAATCAATTCGGTCGCCACAGTTCTGACAGTGGAATCAACTCATGCCCGTCACGAGGAACATACGCGGGAAACGGCCCATGTTCGCAAGGCCATGATCATCACGCTGGCGGCGGGTCTGTTCATCACGTTCGCGGCGTACGGACTCAGTTTTCTGCCCGCTCACTGGGGAATTGTCGGAGCGATGCCGCGCACGTTCAACGCGATCACAGCTCCCCTGGGAGGACTGTTTCTCGTCGGGATGTTCCTGCCCCGCGTGCGACAGAAAGCGGTCCTGATGGGGACCTGCCTGGGACTTGCGACCAGCTTACTTCTCGGCTATCTCGAGCAGATCGGAACGGCCCTGCACCAGTGGAAATGGATCGATGCGATCCCTCCCGAGATCAGCTTCACCTGGATCATGCCGAGCGCGTTACTGGTCACCGTCTGCGCCTCTTTTTGTTTCAGTTTTGTGTTCCGCGAAGACGCGCGGCAAACTACGGGGTATACTTGGCGATCGCGACACTCACCGGTTGAATGAATCGACACCATTGACAATCGATTGACACCTGACAGCATGACTACTCCGTTTCGACTGGCTTTTCTCGGCATCGACAATCCGCACGGAGCGGGTTGGCGGCAACTGCTGCAGAACTTCGGCGACGAACTGGAAATTACTGCGATCATGCCGGGCTTCGGCGGATCGACCGCGAGCCTCGAAGAGCGATACGCACGCGTTTCCCGGTTCGAGACCGTCGATGAACTGATCGACCGGGGTGAGTTCGACGGCGCGGTGGTCTGCCTCCCCAATCACGAAGCCCCCTCAGCCATCGTCAAACTGGCGCACGCCGGAAAACATGTGCTCGTCGAAAAACCGGGCGCGGGAAGGGCCAGCGACGTCGATCCGATCTGCGCGGCCGTGGCAAAATCAGGAGTGGCGTTTCAGTCCGGTTACATGTGGCGTTACGATGAAGGAGCGAATCGCCTGCGCGAGATGGTCGCCGACAAACGATTCGGAAAACTGATCAGCGTCGAGATGTTGTACGTCACGAGCGACGTCAAACGCCGCGATCCGGGACATTATCTGTTCGACAAGCAAATCAGCACCGGCGGCTTTTTCAACTGGCTCGCCTGCCACTATCTCGATTTGTTGTTTTACATCACGCAACAGGCTGTCGAAGGGGTCACGGCTCGAACCGGTGTGTTTGGAGGAACCGCAACCGATGTCGAAGACGGCGGAACGGCGATCTTCGATCTCGATGGGGGTGGACTTGCAACAATCATCGGTGGATACTGGCTGCCGCGCTGGGCAGGTGAGAATCACTGGTCGCTGCGCGGAACCGAGCGCTGGGTTCATTGGGATCCGGCGAAAACGGGAACGTCGGGTGAACTCGAAATCCACGGACCTAAACCTCAATGGAGCGCCATGGACGAGACGCTCACCCTCCCGCCCGACGAGACTCCCGGATACGGAGGCGCGCGCGGAATGGCACTTGTCCACGACTGGCTCGATTCCGCCCGGGACCCGGGAAAGACGTGCCGTAATACACCGTTAGCCATGAGAAATGCGTTGGCATTGATCGACGCGATCGAGCAATCTTCGCGCGAGGGACGCCGGATCGCCTGTCGAATCGAACCCGCGTGAGCACTGCGAACACGAGATCACACTTTCGGAACATCATCTCAGGAACCTCGAGCAAGGAGCATTCGAACCGTGAAACTTTGCCGCTTCGACGACCAGGGGACTCCCTCTGTAGCGTTCTATTACGACCGGGAACTGGTCCCTTTTCAGGACGCCGCGGAATATTATGCGCTCAAGAAAAACGAGACCGTCGAATTGAGCCGCAACAACGACATACTCAAATTTCTCCCCCCCGAGGGGCCTCATTACCACTTTGCGCGGCAACTTCACGAATGGCTCGAATCCAATCCTGCCGAACGCAAGAATATTGCCAGGCCTCTGTCCGAAGTCCGCTTGCTGATTCCGAATCCACGACCGAACAAACTGTTTCTGTTGGCGGGGAACTACGTCAAGCACATCGAAGAAGGGGGCGGGATCGCCGCCGAGCGCGCCGAGACGTTTCCGTACGTATTCATGAAACCCCCTTCGACCACACTGACCAATCCCAACGACCCGATTCGAATCCCCAAAGTCTCGCCGCATTCGATCGATTGGGAACTCGAACTGGGCGTCGTGATCGGTAAGGGTGGAAAGCACATCGCCGAGGAAGACGCGCTCAAGCACGTCGCCGGCTACACCATCTTCAACGACATCTCCGATCGCAAGTTCCGTCCCAATCCGAACCGCAAGCAACGAGAGAAAGACTCCTTCTTCGACTGGCTGCACGGAAAATGGCACGATTCCTCGTGTCCTTGCGGACCGTGTCTCGTCTCGACCGATGAAATCCCCGATCCGCAACAACTCGCGATGAAACTGCAGGTCAACGGCGAAACATTCCAGGACGCCAGCACCGCTCAGCAAATCTTTCCCGTCGCGGCTGTGATCGAGTTTATTTCGAGCTTTGTCACACTCGAACAGGGGGACATGATCTCGACCGGAACCGCGGCCGGAGTGGGAAATACGACCGGGACCTATCTCAAACCGGGTGACGTGGTCGAGGCGACAATCGAAGGGATCGGCACGCTGCGCAATCACGTCGTGGCGGAAGCGTAACGAACTTTCCTGCGGTGCGTCTCGGGATCGACAGTGTCCAGTAGGATTCGTGAGGGTCTGAGGGGAATGCGTGTTTCCGGGAAAAGCGCCGCATAACCCGAAAGTCTGCTTGTATTTGAAACCCGCCCGGAGACGAATTCCCCTCGACCCGCCAGATCGATCGTGCAAGAAATTGCTGCAAATGTTAGGATAAAGAGCGAAAGCGCTCGATCGTGTGGAGCTTTCATTTGATGACCGAGGCACACCATGCTGCTACTCGAACGCAGATCGATTCTCTCTCTGATGATGCTGACAGTCTTGATCGGCGCGGCGAGCTTGTTCCCGGTGAGCGCCCGCTCGCAGAGCGAACCCGATTTGTCGGCAGCCCCTCAGTTGTCGGAAAAGAAGCTGCAACTCATCTTCAATTCGGCTCGGAATTTCCTCGAACGCGAGAACTACAATAATGCGTTTCCGCTGTTGCAGGCGATTTTGAATCAGTCTCAGGACGCGATGATCACGCGCGATCCCGAGAACCCCGCCAGTTCTGTCAGTTTGAAGGGGGAAGTCCTCAAAGCGATTCGCACGATGCCGAGGTTCGCCCGGCAGAGTTACAATCTGCAGTACGACGCGCAGGCTCAGGAACTTCTGGAATCGATCGGTCAGGGAGCCGAACGAAGTATTCTCGAAGAGATCGTCCGGAGATATTTCTTTACCGATACGGGGCTCGAAGCCGCGGTTCGACTGGCGAATCTGTATTTCGACCGGGGAGAATTCTTTGCGGCAGGCCTGATGTTCGAGCGACTGCTCGAAGACGGCAGGATTGCACGGGAGTTGATTCCGGGCATCCTGTTCCAAACGGCCGTTTGCTGGCACAAGTCGGATCTGCTCTCGAAAACGCAGGATTCGCTGCTTCGCTTGAAGAGCCTCTCAGACAGCGAGCGATTCGTACTCGCGGGACAGCCGTTGAAAATGTTCGATGATGCTTCGGAGAGCGTCGCCTGGCTCGAACAACACGCCGCTTTAAAGAGCGAATCGGAGTCCCGTTCGCGCGTCTCGAACTGGTTGACGTTTCGCGGCGATTCGGGACGAAACGCTGGCTCCGATCTCGTGATGCCCTTGCGGGAAAAGCAGTGGGAGTTTCGGACCATCCCCCTGGCGGAGTCGTCCGATCCGAGGCAACTCGAACTGGTCGAACAACACTTGCGGGAATTGACCGAGAAATTTCAGAATACAAGCTTTCTCACCTTCCCCGCTTACCATCCCCTCGTCGTCGATAACAAAATCATTTTCCGCTCGCTGGGCAATCTCAAGGCCATCGATGCAACGTCGGGGGAACTCTTTTGGGAAAACCTCTTTCTCGACGAGAAATTCAAGGATTTGTTGAAGAGTTCTGCAGAGAGCTTTTCGATGAGCGACTCCCGGATTTCCGACATGCAGAAATACGTGATGCAAAGGAGCTGGCGCGATTTGAGCTCCGGAATACTCTCCTGCGACGGGCGGTACGTTTACTCTGTTGAAAATCAAAAACTGGTCGAGGGAGAGTACAATCTTTACGGACGATCCGGCCGAACGGGAGACAACAATAGCAACCTGCTGATGGCTCATCAGGTCGCCAACGGAAAGGAAGTCTGGAGTCTGGGTTCCGCGGGAACTCCCTACGCGAGGACGGTATTTCTCGGTCCACCGTTGGTCCAAGGCGAGGGATTGTACTGTCTAATGGAAAAGGATGAAGAATTGCGGCTGGCTGCCTTTCGCAATCGGCTGAACGAGGACGGCATCATCGAACCCGTCGAGTTGTGGTCTCAGCCGCTCTCAGTCTCCAACGACCACGAAGAATCATTCGGTGACCCGCTGCGGCGGATTTCCGGATTGACGCCGACCTACTGTAACGGAATGCTGATTTGTCCGACCGGACGGGGAAGGATTATTGCCTACGATCTGGCGCATCGGATCTTCAGTTGGCGCTACGAATATCAGGATGCTCCGCTTCATTCGCGGAACACGATCGGCTCGCTGAACACTCTCCGGCAGAATCATGGAATCGGCCCGGAAGACGAGAGCCGCTGGATCGATCCCACGCCGGTCGCGGCGGGCAGTCGTCTCTTCATCACCCCGACCGACTCGAACTCGCTGTACTGCCTGGACGCAATGCAGGGCAAGCTGTTGTGGTCCGTTCCTCGGGAAGACGATTTGTATCTGGCGTGCGTCCATCACAACGCGGCGGTGCTGGTCGGACGTGAAAAAATTCACGCGCTCGACGTCAACAACGGAGAAGAACTCTGGGCGATTCCGATTTCGCGACCCAGCGGACGGGGATATCTGGCCGGAAATCGGTATTTCGTTCCGTTATCGACCGCGGCGATCGCCTGCGTCGATGTCGCGCAGGGCGAACTTCTGGCCACGGTCCCGTCCGACTACGCCCGCGTACCGGGAAATCTGGTCGCTGCGGGGGGGAACGTGATCTCGCTCTCGGCGGACCGGCTGTTCTGTTACGAAACAGCTCTTCCGTCAGATCCCGAAACTTCCACGAAGCTGTACGAGATGCAAGGCAAGCAGAAGATGTTCGAAGGACATCTCACCGAGGCCATCGAGCGGTTAATGCAGGCTCAGGAGCTGGAGCCGACTTCCGCTCGAAGCATGCTGCTGACCGAACTCATGCTCGATGCACTCCGCCGCGACTTTTCCGGAAATGCCCACTTCATCGAACCGCTGTCGGAATTCACACGGAGCACAGCCGAAAACGCCCTCTTGGAGGAGTTGCTGGCCGAAGGGTTTCAGAAATCCGGGAAGCACCGCGAATCCTTCGCGCTGTTTCTGAAGATCGCGCAACTCCCGAAAAAAGAGATCCAACGTAAAAACCATCGGATTCGCAGCGATCTCTGGGCGCGGGCCCATCTCGAAGAACTCTATCGCACCGGCAGTCCCGACGATCGCGCCGCGTTCGACAAACTTTTGGATGAGACGGTCGCTTCGGTGCAGGATCCGGTGAGTTCCTCGGATCTGCTGCAATTGATCGAAGAATTGCCCGGCCGCGAAACGCTGCTTCGTGAGCGGATCGAACGAATCGATCCGTACACCGAAACGCTCGTCTTCGAACAGGCTCTGATCCGGCTGCAACACTCGTCGTCACCCGAACTTCGGCGGGAGGGCCTGGCAAAACATTTCAAATGGCTGATGAAACTCGACCGCATCGAACAGGCGGTCGTCTTGCGCGAGCGACTTCTCGCCGAAGCCGCCGATCTGGTCTGTCTCGACGGACAGACCGGCGCGGAACTCGTCCGCTGGGCGGAAGAAAATCAGAAATTTTCCGACTCTCTCAACAGACTGAATTTCAAATGGCCCGCGGGTCCTCCCCGCGTCGTTCCCTATCCCCCGGATAATTCCGCGATCGTTTCGTCCAGCAATTTCTTCACCCCGATTGAGGGAAACCCCGGACTCTTCCGGGGCTGGCGGTTCGAGTACATCTCCAACAACCCGCGACGCTTGCTGGGATTCGACTCGTTCGGCCGCCAGCAGCTCGACCTGCCGGTTGCCAATCTCAATCGGAATCCGTATCAACTGAACTACGACCGCAAGATTCATCTTCACGGACATCTGGCCGTACTCGAATTCTTCGACCACTTCTTTGTCTTCGATCTGTTTCAAAACGGGGAGCTGGCATTTCGGCACGGGCCGCATCAGCTCGCTCAGCCGCTGGCCGGTGTGGAAACCTCCTCGACGCGCGGCGGTAAAACACAGACCACGATCGCCCCCAACGGACAAACGGAAATCGAGGTCGTCGACCTGTTCAATCAGCCGTTCGGCGACATCGGTGTGGTCACCGAAGAAGCGATCGTTCATCAGAGCGGACGCTGGCTGATTGCCGTCGACAGCCTCTCGGGAGAACTCCGCTGGCAACGGCACCTCGCTTCGCGGGGACAACGATTGTTTGGAGACCGAAACGTCGTTTGCACGCTGCTACCGGACAGTCAGACCGTCACTCAATACCACACCCTGGACGGATCGCTGATCGGAGAGTACGACCTCGGACCGATCGACCGCATTCTGGACACGCACGAAGGGCGTCTGCTCGTTCAGACAAATCTCGAAGGGCGAACCCGGATCGTCTGTCACGACGTTCCCGCGCGAAGCATTCTCTGGCAGACTGAATGCGATGCGGATTCGTTGTTCCAGATGATCGCCAACACCGAGTTGGCGATACTCGAACGGTCGGGTCGATTCCGTGTATTGTCCCTTGAAGACGGCCGAGCGCTCGCACACATGCAGATCGAACCCCCGAAACAGACTCCGGCGGAGGGAGCGGAAAATCCGAACGAAGCAGTTTCGCCTCCCGAATGGCTGGCATTCTGGATCCAACAGTTCACGGAAGGCTGGCTGATCATCACGCAGGAATCGATCGCGGAAAAAAATCAGACGATTCGTGTCTCACAGATCACCGATTCCGTCGCCGTTCACGGAGAGGTGACCTATCTCGGTCGCGACGGAAACGTTCGCTGGAACAAGCGGATCGAACGACAAGGATTCTCGATCGCACATCCCCCGACCACTCCGGTGATTGTATTTTGCGTCAAGCAACTCCCCATCCCGGGTCAGTTTGTCAGACTTCCTCCGAATGCCCTGGTTCAATTGATCGACCTGGCCTCAGGAGAAAACATCGGGGGACCGACGGATAACTACCAGTATCACGGATTTCAAATTGTCGTTTCGCCGTCCGAATGGCGAACGGAGATCCTCGCTTCGAAATCTTTGCATGCCGTGATCTACGGTCCCGAAGCAGGATCGCAGAATCAGACACTCCCTTCTCCCGATCCGAACCCGCAGTAGATTCCTTCCCACTTTTGACTCCGATACCTCCCTTGTCATGGTAACCGTTTCACTTCGAGTCTGGTGTTGTCTGGTCGTCGCGATTCTGTTCATCGGCGGCGGTTGCTCATCCGGCGAACGCACAGAATCGGCGTCTCAAGCGGAAAATCAGGAAGCGACGGAGAAAGCTTCTAAGCCTGAGTCCGTTGCCGATGCGGATCTTCCAGTTCCGGAATATGCGACCGGGCTGTGCAGGATTTACGGAGGCGACGAGGAATCGATCGTCCTCGTCAATGGAGAACCGGCGCGCGACGCTGAAGGGAATTATCTTTCCCCTCCCTGTGAAGTTCGCGTTGCCCGCGGGAGTTGCACGATCACACTCTCCCGGAAAGGATCTCAGGATTTCTCCCGGATCGTCTCCGTCTCCGAGTCCAGCGAAGTCGAGTTCCCCTTGTTGCAGCCAGCCGCCGAGTTTTCGGTGACGACGGTTGCAGCGCCTCTGTTCGATCTGGAGCCGGGAGTCCCCCACCGCTTCGAGACCGTCAATTCGCCGGGTGCGGAACTCGATCCGTGGCTCAGTCCCGACGGACTCACGCTCTGGTTTGCAGGTGACCGCTCCGAAGGTAAGGCGATCTATCGGGCAACGCGGCCTTCTGTCTGGCACGAATTCACCGAACCCGAATCGCTCCTGCTCAGTCGCAGCCCGACGCTCCCTGCCAGCCCGAGCGTCACCGCGGACGACCTGACCGTCTATTACGCGGCTCCCGAGGACGGACGGATCTGGAGATTGTTTCGCGACGATATCTTCGATCGCTTCACGGAAAAAGAGGTGGTTCTGAAATCCGACCGGGATTCTGTCTCGTGGACCTCCGCGCTGGTCACACCCGACAACCTGCGATTGTACTGGACGGAGCTTGCGGGGCAGACCCTCAAGGGGTTCGCTGCCGTTCGTCAGTCTCCGCAGGACAAGTTCAGCCGCCCGATCGAATTTCCGCTGCCCGGATTGCTCCCCGTGCTGTCGTCCGACGGTTTGCGTCAATACGCGTTTGACGGATCGTCTCTGGCCCGTGCCCGCCGCGCTTCTCTCAGCGATTCATTTCACGTTCCGCTGGAGATCCATCTGCTCTCGCTTTCCAATTATGAGGTTCAACCGAATCGGCGTCAGTTTTTCGTCAGCGAGAACGAACAGTGGCTGGTTTACAGTCTCGGCGACGTTACGAAGGCCGACTTGTGGATCGTGCGTCTCAGCCGCGATCCCGGCTGGGGTGTGATTCCCACCGGCAAGCGCATCCCGCCGCGTCCTCCGGTAATGGCATCCGTTCCCACCCCCGATCCGAGCGGAGCCTCAACTCCCGGAAAAACGATTGACCCGCGAACGATCCCTCTCCCCGTTGCCATCTACCGTGAAACCTGGCTGCGGCATCTGGCACAGCGAAAATACGACCAGGCGTTGGAGTTGTCCGAGAAAGCGCTGAGCGATCCCGCACTTGCGGAGAGCCGAACTCTGCTGCAGGAAGATCAGGCCATCGTGCAAAAGTTGAAGCAGTTCTGGACGCTGGCAGAGTTCGCCTTCGGAAATCTGGAGGAAGGCCGCCCCTTGGCGCTGGGATCGGCGCGCGCCGTGTTTCATAAATACGACCGCGGAACCGTCTCGATGACTCTGGGAGGAAAGTCCGTCGAACGTCCGCTCCGAGAACTCCCTGCGGCCACGGTCTCGACGATCGTGGAAGCCTCATTGGACAAAGCGGACTCGCTCGGACGGGGTCAACTGGCCCATTTTCTGCTGTTCGATGAGGGAGGACGCGCGTCGATCGCATTCTCGAGAGTGAAAGATTATCCGCAGCAGAAGGAGGAACTTCTGCGGCACGCGAGCGGGGCCGAGCTTCATCTGGCGCAGCAGGAGATCGACCGCGACAATCTGGTGGCAGGCTTTCGGTTGCTGCAACAAGTAATCCGCGAATATCCCGACTCGCCCGCGTTCGAACGGGCGAAAGAACTCGAACGTCAGTTGTACGAAAAAACGGACTGGCAAATCACCGGCAACCGCAAGTGGGTGACCGGCGAGGGGGGCGAATACCGCGCCGATCGCATGCGGGTTGAAAATTCCTTTCTGCGCTCGCCCCGCACGTACAAAAATTTCGAGCTGCATTTTGAATGGATGACCTTCGACGGACTCGGACAGGGAGGCGTTTACTTCAACTATTCCGGGAAAGGACGCGTCTTTAACGGGGCATTCAAAATCCATCTGGCGAGCGATCATCTGGCCGCACCCGATGCGTTTTCCTCCGGATCGCTGTTCGGGATCGCCGCTCCAACCGAAAACTCCGTCAAACCGGAAGGTGAATGGAACCAGTGCCGGATCGTCGTGCGAGACGGAGACGTGGAAGTGTTCATCAACGACAAGAAAGTTCTCGACGCGCTGGCGATTTCCGACGAAATCCCCGAGGAAGGTTACATCCTCTTCGACGGAATCACCGGCGGAATCGCTTACCGCCACATTCTGCTGATGGAAACGCCGTAAGGTTCGCTCCGCTGTTTGAAACTTATGGTTTTTCAAAGCTGAACCACGGCCTCGCCGATTGCCGGTTCGTCTCGTTCATCCAGCGTCAACCTGGCGGCGGCGTATTTCGGATCGTGATCGAACAGCGCCCACCAGTTGCTGCTGGCGATTTCCGGGAGGAGTTTCAATTTCATCCGCCGCGTCTGGAGTTGGAACAGATCGTAGCCGATGCACCACGCGGTCGGTAGATGCCAGTGCGTCGGGCAGATGTCTCCCAGATAAACCAGCGTCTCGCCCCCCCGTTCGATCACGATCGCCTGGTGAAACTCGGTATGTCCGCCGGTGACAAGCGTCCGCACTCCGGGCAGGATCTCCACGTCTCCCTCGATCAGCCGCAGGTTGCCCGAGTCCGCCAGCGGATTGAGATTCTCCTGGGAATAAACACCGCGCAGTTCCGGCCAGTTCGCACGGGCTGTTTCCCATTCGCCTCGTTGTACGATGATCTCGGCGTTCGGAAATTCGAGTTCGAGCGTATTGTCTTCGCGTTTGCGGGTCAGTCCCCCCGCATGATCGAAATGCAGATGCGTCAGGAGGACGGTATCGATCTGTTCGCGGGAGACGCCCGCTGCCGCAAGACTCGT
>DATKCB010000330.1:0-3152 GCA_035513495.1 Planctomycetaceae bacterium
TGATTCAGACGGGGACGCTGGGGGCGTTCGGGCTGAGTTTGCCTCAACTGCTCGCCTCTCAGCCGCTCGGCGTCAGCGATCAATCGTGCATCTTTATCGTACTCAGCGGCGGACTGAGTCATATCGATACGCTCGATCCCAAGCCGCTCGCTCCGCGCGAAACGCGCGGCCTCTATCAGACGATCCCTACAGCGGTTCCGGGAGTTCACTTCACGGAGATGATGCCCAAACTGGCGGCAATCGCAGATCGGTTCAGTCTGGTCCGCTCGCTGAGTCACGCCGACACCGTTCACGTGACCGCCGCGCATACGATGCTCTCGGGACAGCCGAACGGGACTCCGGCGGACGATTCTCCGTTCATCGGTTCGCTGATTTCCAGGTTTCAACCGTCGACGGTGAATATTCCGTCGTACGTCTGGCTGCACAACATGAAAACCGGAACCAACAAGGTTCCCCGCTACAACAACGGCCTGGAGAAAATCGGGTACGAACACGCTCCGCTGCGCATCGGATACGAGTTGGACAACCCTTCGTCGGATTCGTTTCGCGTGACGCACTTCGATCCTCCCGAGGGGGTTTCCGCCGATCGCCTGCAACAGCGATTCGATCTGCTGCAAACTGTCGGGCATCACCAGCAACCCTCGAATTGGGATCGATTTCACGAACGCGCTCGCGATCTCGTCAGCAGTTCGCGTGCGCGGGAAGCGTTCGATCTGACGCTTGAGCCGGATTCGGTGCGGGACCGATACGGACGAAACCCGCTCGGGCAGTATCTGTTGATGGCGCGTCGTTTGATCGAAGCGGGTGTGCGTCTCGTGACCGTGACCGGTTGGCCGGGGCTGGCTCCGGGAGAGACTGAACCGACTGTCACACAGGTCTGGGACATGCACGACAGTTATTACGGTGCCGGGGAGAACATGTACGGCAACGGACCGTACGGCATGCAGTGGTCCGCCCCGCGGCTCGATCAGGCGCTGAGTGCATTACTGACCGATCTCGAAGATCGCGGGATGCTCGACACGACGTTCGTTCCGGTTTTGGGAGAGTTCGGACGCAGTCCCAAATTCGAGGGAGAAGGTCGTGGGCGGGGTCATTGGCCGAACGCTTACACGGGATTGTTCGCCGGGGGGGGAGTTCAGCGCGGGCTTGTTTACGGTGCTTCGGATCGCGAGGGGGGCGAAGTGAAATCGGGACGCCGCCTCTCGCATGCCGACATCGGGGCGACGTTCTTCCGTGCGCTGGACATCCCGCTCGAAACGCGGTACGGCGTCGATGATTTTTCGTTCCGCGTCAGTCACGGCGATCCGCTGCACGAATTATTCGTGTAAATCCTTCGCCGACACTCGGCGGTTCTTTTTTCGGTGAGCACCGTCGGGGCGAACTTCCTTCGGATCGGTGAAAACTCCGACAGCGGTTCCCCACCCCAGGTCGCTCCCCAGGAAATCCGCAAGGAGCGCAGCCGAACCTCGCGCCATCCTCTGCCCGAATTCTCAGCAAAAACTGTCTTGCGAACCACTCCTTCCCGACTCGCTTGCACGAGCGGCTCGGTTATACTTTCCACTCTTCCACCGTCCACTCTATCCCCCTGGGAGCTGATTGTGTTTGATTGCCTGATTCGGAATGGAACGATCGTCGACGGAACCGGTGCCGAGCGATTTCTCGGAGACGTGGGAATTCGTGATGATCGCATTGCTGCGGTCGGAGAACTGAAATCTGCTCAGGCGACTCGGGAAATCGACGCGACGGGAATAATTGTCGCTCCGGGATTCATAGACGTGCATAACCATTCCGACGGGTGGATGCTCAAAACGACTCATCTGACCGCCAAAACGACTCAGGGTTTCACGACGGAAGTCCTGATGGCGGACGGAATCTCGTACGCCCCCGTCAATCGAGAGACCTGGCGGGAATGGGTGTTCTATCTGCGGGCGCTCGACGCGCTGCGGATGGATGAGTACGAAGGCTGGGAATCGCTGGCCGATTTTAATGCACGTCTCGACCGGAGAAACGTTCAGAATTCGATCTGTCACGTCGCTTACGCCAACGTCCGCTCGCTCGCGTGCGGATTCGGAAAAACACAAGTCGACGACTTTCAGATGCGGCAGATTCGCGACGAGATTCGCCGCGGGATGGACGCAGGGGCGGTCGGCGTTTCGACCGGACTCGATTACATCGTGCAATGTTTTTCGACGACCGACGAACTGTCGGAAGCCTGCGAAGTGCTGAAGGATTATCGGGGACTGTACGTCACACACATGCGTTATAAGAAAGGGATCGTCGAAGGATTGCGGGAGGCGGTCGCGATCTGCCGTCACGCAGAGATTCCGTTACACGTGTCTCATCTCAAAGCGATGAGCGAACAACAGGCCGCAGCAGTCTTCGAATATCTGGAGACGGCACGCAAAGAGGTCGAATTGTCGTTCGACGTGTATCCTTATCTCCCCGGTTCGACGATGATGAGTTATCTGTTACCGTACGAAGCGTGGGTCGACGGTCCACTGAGGGTGATCTCGCGACTCGCGCGTGCCGGAATGCAGGAACTGTTTGCACGAGGACTCGAATGCCATCGACTCCCGCTCGAGCGAATCCGGATTGCGTGGATGGCGGGCGAGGAAAACCGTGTGCATCTGGGGAAGAGTCTCGCCCGATACATCGAAGAGATGAATCTCCCTCCCGCCGAGGCCCTCACGAACCTGCTGATCGAGGAACGTCTGGCCGTGCTGTTGGTGTACGACGAGGGAGACGACCGACTCGCCGAGCCGTTTTTGTGTCACGACCTGGCGATCTTGGGGACCGACGGAATTTATTTCCCCGACGGACTCGTCCATCCCCGAGTGAGCGGTTCGGCGGGACGGTTGCTGGGATCCTACGTTCGCGAGAAGAAACTCCTCTCGCTCGAATCGGCCGTGCGAAAACTGAGCGGGTATCCCGCCGAAAAATTCGGGCTGATCAATCGAGGTGTCGTTCGAGAAGGAGCGTTCGCCGATCTGGTCGTGTTCGATCCTGAGACAATCTGCGATCGGGCGACATACGACGAGCCGCACCTGTCGACCGTTGGTGTCGAACATGTACTGGTCAACGGCATCCCGATTCTTTCTGACGGTCAACCGGTCACGATCGAAGGCGACGTGCTTCCGGGACGAGCCTTGAAA
>DATKCB010000331.1:0-10293 GCA_035513495.1 Planctomycetaceae bacterium
CCTGGTCAACGGAGAACCGAGCACCGTCGTTGAGTCGCAGACGGTGGCCGATCTGTTGGGTGCATTGAAGCTCAAGCCGCGTTTTGTGGCGGTGGAGCGGAACGAAGAACTGGTTCCGAGAGCCTTGCATTCCGAATGCCGGTTGATGACCGGGGACCGAATCGAAATCGTGACACTTGTGGGTGGAGGTTGAACCGTGGTCGAGGTCATCACGTCTGACAAACCTCTCGTGCTGGGGAGTCACGAACTCAAGTCCCGGCTGATCGTCGGAACCGGCAAATACGCAACGTACGAATTGATGAAGGACTGCCTCGCCGCCAGTGAGGCCGACGTGATCACCGTGGCCGTCCGACGCGAACGGCTGATCGACGCCGGGGGACGGAACATTCTCGACTTCATCGATCTCGATCGCTACACGATCCTGCCGAATACCGCTGGTTGTTTTACGGTAGAAGATGCGATCCGCGTCGCTCGGCTCGGCCGGGAGATTCTCGAAGGCCTCGAAAACCCCGGTGCCGACTGGGTCAAACTCGAAGTTCTGGGGGATACCCGGACTCTGCTCCCCGACCCGATCGCGACGTTGCAGGCGACCGAACAACTGGTCAAAGAAGGTTTTCAGGTTCTCTGTTATACGACCGACGATCCGATTACCGCCAAGCGATTGAAGGAGGCCGGTGCGACCTCAGTGATGCCGGCGGGAAGTCCGATCGGGAGCGGGCAAGGGATCCTCAATCCCAACAATCTGAGAATCTGTCTCGAGTATCTGAAAGAGAACGATCCCGATTACCCGGTCATTATCGATGCCGGTGTCGGGACGGCGTCCGACGTGAGCGAGGCGATGGAACTCGGCTGCGACGGAGTGCTGCTTAATACAGGGATTGCTTCGGCTCAGGATCCCCTCCAGATGGCCGAAGCGATGAAACTCGCCTGCCGCGCGGGACATCTGGCATATCGGGCCGGCCGGATTCCGAAAAAACTGTACGCGACCGCATCCAGTCCAGAAACCGGCGTGATTGCTCCCAAGTAATGCCGGATCAGCGTTCGCGACGCAGATCGTTCACTTGATGCTGCAGTTCATCGACGCGACGTTGCAGATCCCGCACCAGTTCGAACAGTTCGCGAACTTCCCCGCGAGGACCGTCAGCGTTGCCGGGTTCGCGCTCTTCGAGACCGTGTTGGAGTTCCTGCCGCTCGTGAACGATGGCTTCCATCCTCCCATTAATCTTTTCAAGCTCTCGCTGGTGTCGCTCGCGGTGTTCGGCAATCTCCCGTTCTTCGCGCTCGAGCGCTTCAAGTCGCGCGTGCCATTGGCCGCGTTCGTGTTCGCGTATTTCCCTTGCCCGCTCTTTGATCGTCAAATGATGTCGTGCATTGATTTCTGCTTGCTCTCGTGCTTCCGCCTCCGCACGATCACGCTGTTGACGTTCTTCCCGCTCGTTCTCTCGGAATTGTTCTCGACCTCGTTCCTGTTCTCGTGCTTCGACTTCCCGATCCTCACCGCGAGCTCTGGATTGCGGTGCTTCCCGATTCCGCTCGACTTCGCTCTCGCGAGGGGCTTCGGAGGGAGGTCGCTCTTCCTGGGAGCGAGCGATGAAAGGGAGGGCCAGACAAACAAGCAGGGCCAGAATGATGATTTTCGACGGTGTGGACAGATTGGGCGTAGGATCGGACATGAAAGCGTCTCCTGTAAGAGAAGATTGAGACTCGCGTCAATCCGCAGAATATCATACGCTGGGAAGCCTCCGCAAACTTTTCCGGATTTTCAACGAGATGAACCTTCGAAAACGCCCCGAGTGGATCGCCATCCTCCGAAACCCGATCTCCGGAAACAAACGCGGAAAACGGGAAATCCTGCATCTTGTCCGGGCGCTGCAAAAAATGGGACGTCACGTCCGCCTGTTCAGCAATCGAGAACGCCTGCTCTCCGAACTGCTCCACGAGGAGAACCTGAAAACGCTGAAATGTCTGGTGGTTGCCGGAGGAGACGGGACGATCAACGATGCCCTCAACCGTTATCCCCGCGTCCCGATCGCCGTCTTTCCGACGGGGACGGAAAATCTGCTGGCTAAACACCTCGGAATGCCGAAATCGGGCGCACTGGCCGCCAGAATCATCGCGGAAGGACATCTGCTCGAATTCGACATTCCGACCGCCAACGGACGGAAGTTTGTGTTGATGGCCAGTTGCGGAATCGACGCGGAGGTCGTACATCTCACCCATGCACGCCGCACCGGTCACATCACGAAATTCAGTTACCTCCAACCGATTCTGGCGTCGCTGCGTAAGTATCAATATCCGGTACTTCGTGTCATCGCTGAAGGAATTGCGGAGCCGTACCGCGGTGCCCTGTTGATGGCGGCGAACTTCCCGTGCTATGCGTTGCAGTTCCCGTTCGCTCGCGAAGCTTCTCCTTTTGACGGAGTTCTCGACCTGCGACTGTTTGAGAAAGGTTCTCGTCTGAGTACGATAAGCTACGCGATTTCAGTGCTGCTCGGCCGACACGACCGCCGGAAGGATGTCCGCTGTTTGCAAGGACGTTCCTTTCGCATCGAGTCGGATGTTCCCGTTCCCCTTCAACTCGACGGCGATCCGTTCGGACATACTCCCGTGGATTTGGAACTCGGGCCGGACCGCGCGGCCTTGATCGTACCGGAAAACTACTTCCATCAAACTCTCGCAAGGACACAAGTGTGAGTGTAGAGAATGTACCCGTCGGAAACCGGCAATGCGGACTGCGCGAACCGCTGTTGTTCATTGCGGGGCCTTGCGTCATGGAATCGCGGGAACTCGTGCTGGAAACTTCGACGCGCCTCGCGGAACTCGCCGAGCGAATCGGGATCGCGCTGGTTTATAAATCCAGCTTCGACAAAGCCAACCGGACCAGCATTTCGTCGTTTCGCGGCCCCGGCTTGAGCAAGGGGCTGGAGTGGCTGGCGGAGGTGAAACAACGAACCGGGCTTCCCGTCACGACCGACGTCCACGAACCCGATCAGGCACGGGCCGCCGCTGAAGTCTGCGACATCGTACAGATTCCCGCGTTTCTGGCACGGCAGACCGATCTGCTCGTTGCCGCCGCCGAAGCGACCGCGAAGTACGGACACGTCGTCAACGTGAAAAAACCACAGTTCATCGCCCCCGAGGATATCCGGCACGCGGTGTCGAAATGCCGCGAAGCGGGAAATTCGCGTGTGCTGTTGACGGAACGGGGGACCACTTTCGGATATGGGCGTCTGGTCAACGACTTCCGCTGTATCCCGATTATGCACGACATCGGTTGTCCGGTCATTTACGATGCGACACACAGCGTGCAGACACCGGGGGGACAGACGACCGGCGGACAGCGGGCGATGGTTCTCCCGCTGGCGCGGGCCGCGGTCGCCTGCGGATGCGACGGAGTCTTCTTCGAAACGCATCCCGATCCCGATCGTGCGTTGAGCGACGGACCCAACATGGTTCCGCTCGACGACGTTGAAACGTTGATCCATCAGCTTCGGCGATTGCGGGAAACTGTTCTGAGCTTCGAATCCGTTTGAATGAATCTTCACAATTGCGAGAGTCTCATCGTGACGAAAACATATTATCTCCGGCGACCAGCCATTCGACGACGAACCGCCGTTCGACGAGCGGTCGCAATCATGGCGTGTCTGGCCGGTGCGATTCTCATCGCCGGTTGCGATCCGCCGAACCCGGAAGACGTCCTCGGAGTCCCCGGTGAAACTTCCGAATCGCGCTCCGCAAAGAATTGTCAGGATAATTTGAAGAACGCGCTCAGTTCGCTCGCACCCGACCGGCTGGAACTTTCCGCGGACGTCGAATCCACAGTCGATGTTCTCAACCGCTGGCTGACCGACTGCGGTTCCCAGGAACAGATTTCTCCCGAGGATCTGCAACAGCTCGAGAGATTATCTTCTCCCGCAATGCGGAATAATCTCCTCCGCCGGCGGTTCAATCAGCGCGACGCAAACTTTGTGAGAAATGCGATTTTGTGTCATCAAATTGTCGAGCAAGCGACGATCGGGGCCAGGAACGATCTCGAGCGGACGGTCAGGCTGTTCGAATATGTCGTTCGAAATGTCGTGCTGACCCCCGATACGCAAGCGCTGCCGCTGACGCTGTACGAAATCCTGCTGTTCGGCCGAGGCAGCGCCGATCAGCAGGCCTGGTTGTTCTCGGAGCTGCTGCGGCAACTGAGACTCGACTCCGCCTTGCTGGAAACGAACTCAGCCGATTCCGGTCAACCGGTCGACTGGGTCTTCGCCGCATTCCTCGATGAAGGGACGTACCTGTTCGATTTCCATCTTCAGATTCCCGTCCCGGGCGATCCCCAAACCGGCAACTTTGAAATTCGTACTCCCGTCACTTTATCGCAGGTCTTCGAGCGTCCCGAACTTCTCAATTCGCTCCGCGAACTCGGGAGCCACGTTCCGGCAGCCGATGCGCTCAAGTCGGCCGAGATTCGGATTCTGGCGGAAAGCACTCATTGGTCGCCTCGAATGAAAGCCTTGAACTCGCAACTCGTCGGCGAGAAATTCCTCATCTTCGACGGACTTCTCGATCACGAGGGAGGCGAGGGAGCGTTGAGCCGGATCAAAACCGTAGTCCAGAAGTATTGGGAGCAACCCCGGATTTCGGTCTCGAATCTGCCCGAGCGGCAGTCGCGGGAATTCTGGGAGATCGAAGACAATTCCTCCAAGGCACAGGCTCTGATCGTTCGCAAAGATCCGTTCAGCGCTCCGCTCGAAATCACAACCGACAGTACGACAAACGAGTCGAGAGCGGTACCGACGCAGCAACAGTGGAGTTCGAGGCTGGCGCAGCTTCAGGGAAATTTTTCCGAAGCGGTGCGTTCGTACGGAATGATTCGGCTGGATGAAAAAAAGAAGTCGTCGGCAATGAGCGAACAGGATTTGAAAAATCCGCTGGTGCAGGCCTTTTTGCGAACGCATCAGTCGGCCGCTCAGGACGCCCATTTCTGGGTCGCCGTTTCCCAACTCGATCTGGATGACTTTGAGGAAGCCTCCGACACCTTCGCCGATTACCAGACCCGCTTTCCTCAAGGTCGCTGGTCCGATGCGTTGCCGTATCTGTGGGGAATGAATGAGTTCCGTCTGGGGCACGCCGAGAAGGCTCGCGAACTTCTCGAATCGATCGGCGAAACCTCCCAGTTTCAGTTACCCGCCCGCTTTCTGTTAAAAGTCATGGAACAGCCGAACGTCGAGAATCCCGCGGAGCAGAAATCGGACACCGAGCAGCCGAAATCGGAGAAGACTGAAGAATCGTAAGAGTTCAGCGGCCCTCACCCTCAAGCGCCGTTCGGCCCCGGTTTGTTCTCGCACGCGGCTCAGTGATCACTCTCCGGGACAAAGTGAAACCGAATCAATTCTCTGATAAAGTCCCGAGATGATCTTCACCATTCAGAAATACTGGTTTCTGCTCGGACTGCTCGTGCTGATCCCCTCCGGTTTGCTGACAGGCTACCGGTTGTCGCCGGAAACGCTCGAGGCTTCGGTCGGGCGGATCAATTCGAGCTATCTCACGGCGACGGTCCTGTTCCTGATGGCGTTTACGCTCGACTCGCGTCAGTTTATGAAATCGTTGCGGACACCAGGTCCCGTCATCTTTGCGGGTTTGCTGAACCTGGGAATGATCCCTCTGCTCGCGATGGCAATCGCACCCTGGCAGTCGACACCCGATTTTCAGGTCGGTTTGATGATCGCCGCCAGCGTTCCGTGCACTTTGGCAGCCGCGTCGGTCTGGACCCGTAAAGCCGGAGGAAACGATGCGGTTTCCCTGCTCGTCACGCTCGCGACGAATACCCTGTGCGTCTTCGTGACACCCTTCTGGTTGAAACTCTCGACCTCCCAGACCGTGTCGCTCGACCTGACCAGCATGACGCTGAAACTGATGCTAGTGGTCCTGTTACCGACGCTGATCGGTCAGTTACTTCGGTTGAACGCCCGCTTGGGCGACTTTGCGACGCGGAGAAAGATTCCGATCGGCGTCCTCGCGCAGGGGTTGATCCTGCTGCTTGTCTGTGCGGCGGCGATCAAAGCCGGCGCACAATTGGGAACGAGTTCGCAAGCGATCGACGGCTGGGGATTGATCCTGGTCGGACTGTGCTGCGTTGGACTGCATCTGACGGCAGCGGGAACGGCCTGGATCGGTGGCGGCTGGCTCGGTTTCGAACTTCCGGACCGCAAAGCAATCGTGTTCGCAGGGAGCCAGAAAACTCTGCCGATCGGCGTGCTGCTGGCGACCGATGCGGCAATGTTCGGAAACGCGGGAGTTCCGTTCGCGATCTTTCCAATGCTGATCTATCACGCGTCGCAATTACTCATCGACACCAACCTCGCACAACGGCTCGCGGCGTTGAAGGAGGAACCGGGTGTCGTTGTGCAGGCTCCGGTGGAATGACGCCTCGCGGCGTGTTTCTCTCGAATCTCGATCAGAGATTCGGCAACTGATCGGCCGGCTTTCGTCGGGGATCCCAGAACGATTCCACGAAGTGCATTCCGAATCCGCGACTGATTTCCTGTTGAGCGCGAACTGCCCAGGGTGTTCCGGGATGCTTCATTCCGACGTCCCGCAGCAGAAGAGTCGCCTCTTTTTGAGTCGCTTCTATCTCCGCCAGATATTCTTCGCGCGTCATCTTCAATTTGAAGGCGGAGGCGAGCCGTTTGTACTGGTCTTCATCGGGAACGAACATCTTCGTGTTTCGGTTGATGTCCCAGCGGTTGGTTTTTTCCTTGACCGGTTTCGGATCGTTGGCGGCGTGATCGTCCATCGCCAGCATGAACTGAAACAACCGGATGCGAAACGTCTTGAGTTGCGCGTAAGCGAGATCGTAGTTGGCTCTCCACCGCTCGGACGGCTCCGTATCCCTCAGCGGGCGGATGTTGTCGAGCATCTTGAGCGCCGTCTCGGTCAAGCCCATCGCCTTGGCCGCTTTATTCATCTCCTGTTGGCCGACCCGCATGAATTCCCCTAATTCGAGTGGATACCAGTCTTCACGGATCGAAAGATCTCGGTCGTTGTCGGGATTCAATCGCTGGATGACGTCGTGCAGAATCTTGCGGAAATTATGCCTGTCGCGATCCTCCACATACTCGCGATAAGAATCAAGATTGGGAAGATATTCCTTCATATCGAGAAAAGCATATTTTCGCCGGGTGATCTCTGCGGGACCGGCGAGCGTTTCTTCTTCATTCGGCAGAATAAAGAAGATCCCTCCCGTCTCTCGCGCCAGCCGCACCTGGCCGTACGGACCGAATCCCGCATTCTGGTTGTCCCAGCGTTCGTGCAGGCCGTCCCATTGCAGACATTCGACCGCCGGAGTCTCGGGACCGCGCCGGACCGGCCGCCAATACCGGATGTTCGTTTCGGGATCGTCCCAGATCATCCGCGCGATTTTGTAGCCGAACATCGACTCCCGCCCCATGAAATAACAGGGGACGCGGGCCTGCTTGAGCTTGGCGACCGTCGTTTCGAGAGGGCCTTCCGCATCGCCGTCGTCCCCCGACTCGTCGGACACAATGATCAGAACCAGCCGACGATCCTGCCGTCGCGCCAGACCGATGTAGTCCTCCACCGTCGCGGAGATCGCTCCGAGCATGTTTTCTTCACCGGTCTGGTCGACGGGAATTTTTCCAATCGAACTGACGATTTCATCGTAGTTGGAAGTCGGAGCCTTGGTTAGCTCGTTCCTCGCTTTTCCGAACGAGCGAATCACCGACAAAATCGGTTCGTCCTTCAGTTTCTTTTTGAGCTGTTCGTCTTTCTTGGTGATCAGGCCCAGTTCTTGATAGACCTTTTCGAAGTTCTCTGCGATTTCCTTCTGGTCGTCTTTCATACTCCCCGATTCGTCGAACAGCCAGACGCACAGCAGTTTCTCCTTCCGCATCAGGCGGATCAGTTCCTGAGTGATCCGGCTCATCGCCGCACCGTATCCATCGACAGCAGCGCCGACTTCACCGGTCACTTCCGACTCGCCAAAGTCTTTGCCGAGGATATCGTCGCTGGGCAGGGTCACTTCGCTGAGACTCACTTCGATCGTCGGTTCTTCGAGCGTTTCCGCCTGTTCGACCTTGGTTTGCGTGACGACCGGCGCGGTCGAAGCACCGATTTCTCCCGTCACCACACCGCCCGGTTGCGTATTGAACGTTTCAGCGACGGTAGTGTCGAGTTCGAGTTCCCGTGTGATTTCTTCCTGCTGACGCTCGTAGTCCTCGAACGAAGTCTCCAGATCCAACTGGACGTTGTGATCGTCGACAGTCAGTTTGATCAGAAAGAGAATGGCCAGAATCAGTACGTGCGTTACGAACGAAACGCCCAATGCGGGAAGGTCGCTGAATTTCATTACTCCGTCCCTATCGAAAATCAAAAAATGGAACGAACTCTCAAGGTGGAAATGCTGATCTGTTCGAAGCTCGCGCGAATGCGAAATTTCGAGCAGAGAATGGTCTCAAACAATCGCTCTCCAGCAGTTTGTCGTTACTGCTTGGGAGGATTTTGGGGCCGGGGGCGAGGATTCCTCATCTCTTCCCGCCGCCGTTGGTCTTCGGCAAGCAACAATTGAGGCAGATCGTTGTTCCCGTTGCCCATCGCCATATTTCCATCCTTGGGGACATACTCTTCGACCCAGGTCCAACCCATCGCCTGAGCGAATTCCGCTTCGGCAATCGTGGCCCAGGGGGTTCCCGGGTGTTCGTCGATCACGCGGCGCAGATATTCTTCAGCCTGTTTCGCCATCTTGCGAACTGACGGAATGGCGTCGGCCATATCCGTCGACGGTACCAGCACCCAGAAATTCGAATTCGGTTTTGTAAACGGTTTGATGTTGATTCTCATTTGACCCAGCATCGTGTTGTATCCATACGCACGTACCTTCATGGCCAGCACGCGGCCTATCGCCAGATCGAATGCCGCTCTCCAGCGCGGCTCGGTCAGTTGATCGCGGTCTTTCTCCCCCTCCTGCAGAATCCTCAGCACTTCGTCCAGTCGGTAATCGAGAATCACGATCTCGCCTTTCTGAGCTTCCAGGATCTCGTTTCGCAAGATCTGGTCCGATGACCCGTCGAACGTCAGCAGCGGCATGTTGATGCGATCGATCCGGAACTTCTGCGATGCCGTCACGAGCGCCGTTTTCGCCTTGCTCGAACCGATCTCACGATTCAGGTCGGGAATCGGCCGATAGTCGGGAAGATACGGCCGCATCAGTTCGAAATCGTATTTGACGGTCCGATCCCCTTCGCCGGCAACCAGGTACAATCCCCCCGTCTCCGCACAGAGGCGATTCAGCGGGTAGGGTCCGAAACTGGACGACAGGTTGTTGAGCTGTCGCTTGCGGCTCGACAAGCCCCAGAAATCGAGTTCCAGATTTTCGGGATAAAAAGTTTCCGGGCCTTGATCGACGGGGAGATCCTGCGTGAAGGTATTTTCCCCTTCGGTCCAGGTCACGTTCACATACCCCTTCTCGCGACCGAAGATCGCCGCATTTCCGATGCAGTGAACGCGGACACCCGCCTTGGCGATCTCGTGAATCACCCGCTCCATCTTCTCGCCCTCTTTACCGAAATCGTCTCCCCGTTCGTCGGTGACGATGATGTACATCACTTCCCGCTTTTCTCGCATGCGGTATTTGCCCCATTTGCGGCTGACGTCTTCCAAGGCGGTAAACACGTTTTCGCGCCCGGTTTCGTCATTGGGGATCTGCATGATCTTATCCGCCAGAGGCTCGATCGTACTCGTTGGTTCGTCGATCAGAAACGTCGTTTTGTCGCCAAAACTGACGGCTGCGGTCAGCAGCAGGTCCCCTTCACCCACGCCCTGCAGTCCCACTTGTTCGTAGATGTTCTTGAACCGCTGGGCGATCGCTTCGCGGCGATCTTTCTGCGAATTCGACGCATCGAACAACCAGACCACCAGAGTTTTGTTGCGGCGGCAGGCGTTCGCGATTTCGAACGCGATCTGGTCCATCGCCCCTTCGACACCCCCCGCATGCTCGGTCGTCCCTCGCGTTTCGACCACTGAGGTGAGATCGGCTCGATTCGGCTGGGCCACTTGATCGTACGTCGGAAGTTCGATCGGAATCAGTTCGGTCTCCAGACGTCTCTCGACTTCCTTGAACGGTTCTTCCCCCCTCAGGGCTGCCTGCATGGCGGACGAACTCAGCGTGTTCATATTCGAATCGTTACCGAAATCCTCCTGCACCGTCGCCTTGAAGTCGGGAACGATCTCTTCGGGTTCTTCGAACGGGGTGCTGGCGATGTCCTCCTGCAGCATCATCTCCGTCAC
>DATKCB010000332.1:0-3247 GCA_035513495.1 Planctomycetaceae bacterium
CTTGGGCCGCTTCCAGAAATGGAGACCAGAGCGGACCTTCGGCGTCTTCTCTCAGAAAAACACGCCATTGTGCGACGAGTACCGGCAACGGCTGGAACTCGGCGTTGAGCGGTGGCAGTTTCCACTGCGCTGCGTCGGACTCGGCGGGCGCGAACAGGAGTTTGTCGATGTGCGGAAAGAATTTCGGTTGTTCGAGCCGCACGACGTTCTTCCCGGGTTTCAGTTCGACGAAGCCTTCGATGTCCCACCGCTGCGAGTCGGGGAACCAGGTGCCGGTGACTCCGTCGGCGATGTCTTCGCGAACAAATTCGCCGTTGATCGCCAGTCTCGTCGGACGCTTCGCGGCGGCGGCGTAGCGGACTTCGAGTCGATAAGTTCCTCCCTTGTCGGAGTCAATCTCGTATTCAGTAAAGTTGGGGGTCGGACCCTGATTGACCAGTACGCCGATGTCTTTGCCGTAGTTGGTCGTGTCTTTGAGGACGTTGCCTCGCAGATAGTCTTCGGCTTCAAACAGAATCGTCCCGGCGGGATGATCTTCGGAGGATCGATCGCCCCAGGGTTCGAGTTTGGCGAGCACGGCGTCGCGACGAATCTGACTTTGGGCTGCCAGCAGATAATCTCCCACGTGCTGCCGGGCTTCGAGTTGAAGTTGTTCGTTTTGTATTTTCTTCAGGTCGGCGATTTCTGCCCCGACCTGTTCGACTTGCCTGCGGTGTGCTTCGACCTGCGCTTCGGCTTCAGGAGTTGCGAGCGGGCGTTCGTGCCATTGGGCGACGACAGTAAACGTGTCCATCGTCTGCGTGCTTTTGAAGACACCCGCCAGTCCGTAATAGTCGGCGGTCGAGATCGGATCGAATTTGTGATCGTGACAGCGGGCGCAGCCGAGCGTCAGGCCCATGAAGGCGCGGCCGACGGTGTCGATCTGTTCGTCGACGATGTCCATCTGCAGTTTGACGGGGTCGTCCTCGGCGAGCATCTTGGGACCGATGCAGAGGAACCCGGTCGCCGTCAGACGATCGAGCCGCTGTTCGAGCGGCGTGTCGTCGTCGATCAGCAGGTCTCCGGCGATCTGTTCTCGCACGAATTGATCGAACGGTTTGTCGTTGTTGAACGACTCGATGACGTAGTCGCGATATCTCCAGGCGTTGGCGTAGGCGAGGTTCTCGTCGAGTCCGTTCGAGTCAGCGTAGCGGGCGACATCGAGCCAGTGCCGGCCCCAGCGCTCACCGTAGCGGGGAGAATCGAGCAGGCGATCGACCATCTTTTCGAAAGCGTCGCTCGAAGTGTCGTTCACGAAGGCTTCGACTTCTGCGGGAGTCGGAGGGAGTCCAATCAGTTCGAACGAGGCCCGGCGAATCAGCGTGCGACGGTCGGCGCGTGGGGCAGGATGGACTTCTGCCTGTTCCAGTCGTTTCAAGACGAACGCGTCGATCGGATTCTGGACCCACGACTTGTCGGCAACTTCGGGCACGTTCAGTTCGACAGGTTTCTGAAATGACCAGTAAGAGAGTTGTGACTCGTCGAAGACGACTCCCTTCGCGGGATCTTTTTCAGGAATCGAAGGAGGCTCTTCTCCCGGCCAGAGAGCTCCGTCGGCGATCCACTTGGCAAGTTGGGCGATGTCCGACGTCTTCAGCTTGCGCTTGGGGGGCATCTTGAGTCGCTCGCTGTGCCGGAGCGCGCTGATCAGCAGACTCTCTTCGGGTTTGCCCGGAATGATGGCGGGACCGCGCAAGCCCCCCTTGAGCATTCCGGCGAGCGAATCGAGCCGCAGATTCGATTCGACGGAACCATCGCTGTGGCAGTCGAAACATTGCTCGACCAGCACCGGCCGGACATGCTTTTCGAAGTGAACGGAATCGGGAGATTCCTGTGCGTCCAATTTGATCGGAAGAAATCCGACCGCGACACACAGCACAAAACACAAATTTCTCATACTGTTTCTCAGCGATAACAAATCAAGTAGTATTGATATTACATCGTAATGGAACCGAAAACCTCGTGCCATCCCGATCGAGAGATCGGGGGAATGTCGCAGTTTAAACGGAATCTGAATCCCGCCGAGAAAACCGGAAATCCTATGCTTCGAAACAGCTTCTCTCCTATTGTGTGCCTGTTTCTGGGAACAACCGCAGCGGTCTACGCCGAATCGAAACCGGCGGTTCCGTTCGAACAGTTGAGCGTCGCCTACGAGCGGGACGTCCAGCCGCTGCTGAAACAATTCTGTCTCGACTGCCATTCGGCACAGGACAAGGAAGGCGAACTCGATCTGGAACGGTTTGCATCGTTACCAGCCGTTCGTAAGGATGCGGCCGCGTGGCAGAAAGTGCGGCTGATGCTGCAAACGAACGAGATGCCGCCCGAAGACAGTCCTCAACCTTCGGTCGAACAGAAAAAATTATTGCAGACGTGGGTCGAGAATTATCTCGATGCCGAAGCTCTGGCGAATGCGGGCGATCCGGGGCCGGTTCTGCTGCGACGGCTCAACAACGCTGAGTACACCTACACGATTCGCGAACTGACCGGCATCGACTCGCTCGATCCGGCCCGTGAGTTTCCCGTCGATGGAGCGGCAGGAGAAGGATTCACCAACACCGGTAACGCGCTGTCGATGTCCCCCGCGATGATCGAGAAGTACGTCGCTGCGGGAGGAGAAATTGCTTCTCATCTGGTGTTGCTGCCCGACGGAATCCGGTTTTCCGAAGGGACGACCAGCCGCGACTGGTCCAACGAAATCATGGCCGAGATTCGCCGGATCTATCTCAATCACACCACCGATGGGCGCGACACGTCGATTCTCGACCGGTGGAGCGAAGCCGATCCCAAACGGGCGACCCTCGAAGACGGGCGACTTGATCTCTCGCGTTACTTTTCGGCACTGATCCGGCACCGGGACGCGTTACAGCGAGACCCGACAATCGCCCGAACTATCGCCGAACAGGAACAGCTCAATCCGAAGTATTTTGAAATCCTGGCGACAATGCTGGTCTCGCAGCAGCCCGATTCGCTGCTGCTCAACGATCTTCGCGAACGCTGGCGAAACGCCGAACCGGCACAAGCGGAACCGCTCGCGAAGCTGGTGAGGAACTGGCAGGATCAGCTCTGGAAGCTCAATTTGGTCGGACATTTCGGGAGCATTCGGCCTTGGCAGGAAGCGACAAATCCGATCACCACGGCACAGAACTTTCGCGTGAAGTTGCAGCCCTCGACCGAGGGAGGATCGGTGAAAGTTTACCTGCAAGGCGTC
>DATKCB010000333.1:0-3597 GCA_035513495.1 Planctomycetaceae bacterium
GGGGTGAGTCTGTTGCGAATCGACTTTTACAATACACTTCTCTATTGCGATCAATTGCCGTTCGAGCGTCTTCGTCGCACATCCAGCGATTATGTGATTCCTCCCGCACCGGGATCTCAAGCTGACCAAACAACTTCTATATCTGATGAGGAATTTTATGATTTGACTAGAAAATCTCCAATCGCTGCAGCGTTGTTACCCGCGCTCAACCAGGCTATTGATGCCATCGATCGCGAGGAAGTCAAATATCGTACACTTTTGGTAACACTCGCCGGACAAGCTTTTTATCGGGATCAGGGACGATTTCCCGAGGTCCTCGACGAACTCGTCCCGGGTTATCTCGACGAAATCCCGATCGACACCTACGATGGAAAACCGCTTAAGTACCGATCCAATCCGAGCGGACCCGTTGTCTATAGCGTTTCTATGAATACAACTGACGAGGGTGGAAGGATCTCGTGGGAGATGGCTAACCGTGACGTGCGTGGATATCCGAACGATCTTGGATATACGATGCGCATCCCTGGCATCAAACCGCTCCGGGCCGATAAACCGATCATCTTCGAAAACGATGATTCCGAGTAACAGATCGTTCGATGGTCCGCACAGCGGCACCCTGCGTGATTGCTCTCACCCGCGCCCACCTTCGCAGCAGGTTTCGCAGATCGTGTGGCACTGGGCGCATTGCAGTTTGGCGCGGATTTCGATCAGCTCTCCGCCGCACACCGGACAGGCGGGACGGGTGGGGCATTGTTGGATCTGGTGGTTGTCGTTGGGCATCGGTCACTCCTTTGAACGTCGGTCAATCCGTTGGTCGTTTTGGCTTATTCTGTCGAAACCGAGTCCGGCTGGTCAACTGCTTTGGGGTTGTGCCACTCGATTTTCCAGGGCGGTTCGAAGATGAAATACGCGATGAGAGCAAGCACGGTTGCCGTCAGCGAGACAGGCAGTTGCCAAGAATCAAACGGCTTGAACGGTTCGAGAATATACTCCCAGCCGATCCCGTAATGAACACCCCAGGTGAGCGCACCGGTCAGGAGCGCCGCGACCGCGGGTCGTTGGCTTTGTGGGCGGGAGTAGATCCCGAGCATCATCGGGACGAACAATCCGACGAGCATCAGAGAGTAGGATCCTTCCAGCAGCTCGAACACTTTCTTCCCCATATACGCCACCCCCAGGCTGCACGTGGCGACTAACAACACGGCGAAGCGATTCGTCCTCAACGTGTCCGAATATCCGAGCCGGGGAAAAATGTTCTGGGCCAGAACGCTTGCCGGAGCCAGAATCGCGCTGTCGATTGTCGAGAGGACCGCCGAGAGGAGAGCCACCACGAAGATCACGGCCACGGCAGGGTGCAGAAACGCATGGGCTAACGTCGGGAGGATTAACTTCTCAAGTTCTTCCGGAAACAGCAGATTCCCCGCCAGACCCAGCATAAGCGGAATCGCACCGAACACCAGATAGGCAACGCCCGCAATCAGACAGGCGCGTTTTGCCGTTTTCTCCGAGTTCGAGGAGAACACTCGCTGCATCAAGTCCTGACCCGGCAGGTTGCCCAATGCCCCGATCAGAAACATGCTCATCCATTCGAGAAACTCCCGGAATGTTTCGGTCGGGATCAGAACGAGCATCGACGGATCGGTTTCGTTCCCAAGTCGCGACCATCCGGCACCGACGTCGCCGCTCCCCAGTTCCATCAGGACGACAACCGCCATCACGATCAAGCCCCCCAGGACGAGACTGATCTGCAGGGCGTCGGTCAGCGTGACCGACCACATCCCCCCCATCAATGTGTAGCCGGTTCCGATGAGCGCGACGATGACCACGCCGTACGGCATCGGAATATCGAAGAACAACTCGAACATCCCGGCCAAAGCAGTAAATTGGACGGCGATCCAGCCGAAATAGCTGGGGACGAGTACGATCGAGGCGATCAGTTCGGCGGTCCGTCCAAATTTCCGTTGGAAGAAGTCGGGAATCGTCAGCAGTTTCATCCGCCACATCGGCCCGGCGACGAAGAGACCCGCCAGCAGCAGGCAGAATCCCGCCCCGACCGGATCGAGCGCCACGGCTCGCAGTCCACCGGTTCGGACTTCATCGGCCGCCCCCAGCAATGTTCCCGCACCGAACCAGGTCGCGAGTAGTGTCATCCAGGCGAGCGACAGGGGAAGGCGTCGGCCTGCAACGAGAAAGTCTTCGGCGTTGTGGACTTTACGCTGCGCGATGTAACCGATGACGTACATCACGATGACGTAGAGGATCGTACAAATACCAAGCAACCATTTCAGCGAAGGATCGATGGTCATTTTCGGTTGTCTTCGGGAGGGCTTTCAGGCGGGGAATTGGATCCACTTTTGAAACGCAACTTCGTCCACGTTGCGGCCGCTCAAGACGATCACGACATCACCTTCTCCGGCCAGGTTGACCCTGCCGTCGAGTACCGCCGCTACGGTGATCGCTCCCGAAGGTTCGGTTCTCAAACCGTGATTCTCGTAAATCCACTGCATCGCCCGCCGGGTCGATTCGTCGGGAATCGACACGGCCTGCGAGACAAGCTGCCGCAAGATCGGCCAATTATGTTCTCCGACATCGTAAGAAAGCAATCCATCACAGATGCTGGCCGGTTTTTCGAGCCGCACCCGTTCGCCGGCCGCCAGCGAACGGCAGAAATCGTCGGCGTTTTCCGGCTCGACGCCGATGATTTTCGCTTCAGGAAAACCGTCGGCAATCGCCAGAGCATGACCGGCCATCAGCCCGCCGCCGCTCACCTGGCAGAGAAACGTCGAGAGGCCGCGTCCCTGGCGTTTCAGTTCTTCGACGATTTCAAGCCCCCCGACCCCGTTCCCGGCGATGACGTGGGGATCGTCGTAGGGCGACGCTTGTAGAGCGTGTTCTTCCTCGGCGATCTGCCGCGTGAGCCGGTCCCGTTCGCCCGTTTCGTGATCGGTGGAAATGTCGTACGTCAGGATCTCCGCACCAAACGAGCGAGTCAATTCGAACTTCCGCTGCGCCGCCGTCTCGGGCATCACGATAATCACCCGCTTCCCGTACTGCTGCCCGGCAAACGAAATCCCCGAGGCAAAATTTCCGGACGAATGCGCCGCCACGGGCCGGTCGCCGATTTTGGCTTGGTGATGGTCCATCCAGCAGAGCGCCCCGAGCAACTTGAACGACCCGACGGGAGTCCACCCGTAATCCTTGAACCAGACTCGCCGATCGGGCGAGAGACCGAGTTTTTTCTCCAGCGCATACGACCGAATGAGCGGAGCAGGGGAGATGTGCCGGCGGATGACTTTCTCAGCCGCGCGGACATCGTCGATGGTGGGGAGGGTCGGCATGATGGAGGTGTGAAAAGTTGGAAAGGTTGGAAAAGTGTGAAAAGTGGAAGAGTTTGAGGTTCAAGTGATGTTCTACTCGCGGGCGAACGGTTCTGCGATCGGATTACTCTTACCATTCAATCCATTATTTTCTTGTGTTTCATGGATTGAGTTACGAGAGGCTCAGCCGATCTTCGAATTGTGATTCACCAGTCAAATACCGGGAGTCGTTTGGACGAACGTTTCGACGGGAAAATGTTCCCGTCGTACAGATCTTCTT
>DATKCB010000334.1:0-2805 GCA_035513495.1 Planctomycetaceae bacterium
GGCATGAAACGCGGACTTCACGACACTCGTCATCATCGCGGCCGAGGCACCGTGACCGACGACGTCGGCCACCATGAATGCGACGGCATCTTGTCCCGCCGGTGCGTAATCGTAGATGTCTCCCGCCAGTTCGCTGCACGCGAGATACCGCGCGTGAATGTTGACGCCCGCGATGTGCTGAAAGGGAGGCGGCAGCAAACTGAGTTGAAACTGCTGGGCTTCGTCGAGTTCCTGTTCGAGCCGGTTCACGTAGCGGAGTTCGGCGTTGCGGAGGCGGCGGAGTTCGAGACAGCGATTGACCAGCGTGATCACGACGCGGCGGTCGAACGGTTTCTGGATGAAGTAAAACGCCCCTCCGTCGATTGCCTTGATCAGGTTGTCGTCCGGTTCCTCGGCGTTGCCGGTCATCAGAATCACATCCAGATGAGGATCGTGCTGTTTGAGCCGGCGGGTCAGTTCGAAACCGTTGATTCCCGGCATCCGGACATCGACGATCGCCAGATCGGGAGCACATTGGGCGAGTTTCTCGAGCGCGTCTTCGCCGGACTCGGCGGTCGTGATTTCGTGATTGCGCTGAAAGATCTTTTTGACGGCCCGCAGCATCCCGGGTTCGTCGTCGACAATCAGAATGTGAGTGCGTTCGGAGGTCATGCGGTTTGATATTCGTTCAGGGACGCTGTTCGTTCAGTGGAAATTTGACAGTCACGACGGTTCCTCGTCCCAGTTCGCTTTCGATCTGAAAGCGGCCTCGCAGTTGCGACACGATCGACCGGCAGATCGCCAGCCCGAGTCCATTCCCGTTCGCCTTGGTGGTGAAGAAGGGTTCCTGAATCCGGGCGAGGTTCTCCTGAGAAATCCCGCTGCCGGTATCCTCGACGCGGAGGACGAGATCAGGTTCTTCGACGAACGCCTTCAGGGAGAGTGTATCGTGCTGTTCCATCGCGTCGCGAGCGTTGCCGACGAGATTCAGAATCAGTTGTTCGATGTCGGCCTGGACCGCCGTCATCATCGGCAGATCGGACGGAACGTCGACGTCGAGCCGGATTTTTTTCCGTTCGAGATTCTGACGAAACAGAGAAAGCGCTGACTCGACGACGTGCGCCAGCGAAACATCGCTCGCATTACGGGACTCGTTCCGCGCGAAGTGGAGCATGCCGTTGAAGATCCGCTTGCAGACGTGCAGCGAGCGTTCGATCTCCGCCAGATCGTCCTGCGATTCGTTCGCGTCAAAGTATCCATCGTGCAGATCGACCTGCATCTGCTGCACGAGCGGGAGGATGACTCCCAGCGCGTTGTTCACGTCGTGAGCCACGCCGCGGGCGAGTTCGGCCATCGCGTATTTGCGCTCGGCCGCGATCACCTGATTTTCCAGCGACTCCTGTTTCTTCAGATTCTGCAGCGCGACCGACGCTTGCGGAAGAAACTGCGTGAGCAGTTCGGCTTCGTAATCGCGGAGCGATCCGTCGTGAACCGAGGCAACTTTCAGCAAGCCGATCAATCCTTCCTTGGTGACGAGCGGGGCACAGATCAGCGAGTTTTCGGCGGCGGGGAACCGCTCGGAGGCTTCGCGCGGATTGTAGTCGAGCAGTTCTGCGAGATCGCCCGCGGCCTCTCCGGCCCATTGTTTCCAGTTGCCGTACTCGCGGTCGAATCCGAACACCTTGCCTTGTTTGATGAGCTGCCGTGTGTTCCGGTCGAGCGGGAGCGTCAGCCCGACGTTTTCGCTTTTCCCCTTCTGCCAAGCAATCTGTTCGGCCACGATTTCGAGCGTTCCCTTGTCGACGTCGCACATCAGCAGAGCGGCCGAGTGATCGTATTCGGTCAGGGAACGAATTCCGTGCAGGAGTTTATAGAACAAGTGCTTCGGCTTGACCTGTTCCAATACTTTCTGGTCGATCTGAAAGCGGACTTCGGCGACCCGTGCCTGTTCGATCTGCTCGATCAGTTCGGAAACGATATCCGCCAGAGCCGAAAAATCCTGCCGGCTGTCCCAGAAAAAGTCCCGATCGGTGCGTTGCACGACCAGCACACCCCACATCCGCCCCCTCCGCCGCAAGCGGGCCAGCATGACATCCTTGGGAACCTTGACCTTCGCCCCGCGCAAAAACCCGCCGAGCAAGTCGGGATCCCAGGTAGAATCGGCGGGCGTCGAATAATCAATTTCAGCCAGGTATTCCCCCGGAGCGACGATCGCCAGCGCTCCCGACTGGGCTTCAAAATGGTCGATCGCCAGCTTGAGCGCGGAGCGGATCAGCTTGTTGATATCCCGCGAATAGCGAAACTTCTCGCGGAACCGCCAGAGCAGCGTGAGAAACTCGTTATCGCGCACCCCGGTCGAATCGACGCTCTGAGAACGCTTGCGGGACAGGCTCACGAGACGGGACTCCGAAGAACAACTGAAGAATAATAAATCGAACGACAGCAGCTTCCACAATAGCAGTCCGATTCTACAGCGGCCATCACCCCGACTCCAAAGAATCTCAGCCAGATTCGAATGCGATCGAGAAAGGAATGGACCAACTCGCACATTGAGAGATCGGCCCTGAGGCCGCGCAGATCTCCAATTCTGCGGTGAACGACTCGTGAATCGTCGTAGGAGGCTCACAGGAAAGGGCTGGGAAGACCAGCCTGCGTGCCTCAGCCACTCAATTTGTGTCTCGAATCGCGATTTCGTTCTCGGTACGATGGGGACGCCACGTTTCCCGTTCAGAGAGTATCGACATGAAATGGATTGTTTCACTGCTGCTGGGGTTGAGCTGTCTGTCTGACTCGAGAGAGCTTTCCGCTCAGACGAAACCCGACGGA
>DATKCB010000335.1:0-8887 GCA_035513495.1 Planctomycetaceae bacterium
GAAGTTCCAAGAAGAACTGAGCCGTTCGTCACGAATGGTCCGATCGCGAAGTTCGTCAGTGGTATTCCACACCCACGCTCCGTTCGATGCTTCGCGCTTCGGCCGATTGCAGGTTGGTCCACCATTTGTCGGGTTCGTGCGAAGCTCCGATACTCCGGCGTGCATCGAGCATCATTTGTTCCTGTTTTTCATCGATTCGATTCGGATCGTCGAAATCCTCGTAGGGATCGTCCGGAGTCCCTCGAAACATTTGCGCAGTTTGCGCCGAGAAGTTCTGCACCCCTTGCATCACTCCACATCCAAGACTGTTGACGGTCAGGATCGCACCAAGCAGCAGCGATAATCGTTTCATCGGGTTAAACTTCGCGAGGGGATGGGACGATGTGGGGATGAGATCTCATCCGAAGGGAGCGGTATTTTAGCGATCTCCCCAAGCCCGTAAAGCCAATTCCGGCGAGAATGAACTGCTGACCGGAACTTTTGAAAAAATTCCAAAAGAGAAAAAGAGAGCTGTGCCGATCGCTCGGAAGGGGGCTGGCAGATGTATTCGCGGAAAGCCAACATCCGGGAATCGCACAGTTTGACCGTTGCCGATCAGTCGACAGCAATTTCAATTTCGTTCAGAAGTGGAAGGATTCCGACTGCCTTTTTAACGATTCGGAAAACCTGTTCGCGCTGGAAGGGAGTCTTGACGACTCCCCGCAGAATCAGGTAGGCACCTTCCGTTTCGACCGACAGGTTTCGCCCGTGGAAACACGTGCATCCCGCCAGGGCCGCTTTCGCAAGTTCTTCGCATTCTCTCTGTCGATCGAGATGGGAATAACGGTTTGAAAGCATTGCGAATCATCCTGAAGGCAATTTTCTGGCCGGACAGTTCAGCATCGGCAGAACCGGCTGAAGCTCGATAGTTTCCCGCTGGTTTCGATCCCCTCGACGGGTGAAGAATCTGGCGGAGTCTGTTAGAACCGATCCATCCCGAACCGTATAAACTGTCGAATCGTTCCAAAGCATACGAGCGGACCCTCGGAAGTCGAAGGCTCAATCCGGCTTGAGACTTGGTGTACCGCTCTTATCCACTCACGGCTTTCCGGTTTCCGCTTCCGGCTTTCGACGGACAGGCGTTCGGAGAATTCGATCGAAGAACAGACGGAGGATGATCCAGATCGCCTTGATCACCTCGGCGAGATTGATTTTCGATTCGCCGATCTGCCGGTCTTCAAACACGATGGGTGTTTCGGCGAAGGTGCAGCCCAGCCGACGGCAACGGAACAGGATCTCCTCCATGAACGAGTAACCGCTGCTTCGAACGCGGGTGAGGTCGAGTTCGGCGAGTCGACTCACTCGATAACAGCGAAAATTACCGCTGTTATCCTTGTTGGGGAGTCCCAGCAGAAGTCGGGAATACCAGTTGATTCCCCAACTCATGAGTTTCCGCTTGAGTCCCCAGCCCACGATTCCTCCTCCCGGCACATAGCGCGATCCGATGACGACATCCGCTTTCGATCGCAGAGCCAGCAGATCGGGAATAAACCGGGGAGGATGACTCAGATCGGCGTCGAGCGTCAGCAATGATTCGTAACCGTGTTCGATTGCATACTCAAAACCCACGATTACGGCCGAACCCAAGCCGAGCTTTCCGCTTCTCTCGATCAACTGGATTCGTGCATCGGTTTCCGCCAACTCCCGGACGAGCTGCGAGGTTCCATCCGGAGAACCGTCATCGACGACCAGCAGTTCGGCGGAAGGTGCCTGTTCGAAGATGGCAGGAATCAACCGCTCGAGATTATCGCGCTCGTTGTACGTGCAGAGTAGAATCAGCAGCTTGCCAGTCTCGGGCGCGGGTTCCTCGGGATCGGTCGGAGACACCGGTAATTCTTTCCTCAAAGCGAGAGATCGTCAAAGATTACTACGATAACGGACTCGCTTCGGAGGGAAAGTCTCACAGCGAGCTCAAATTAATTTCCCAGAACCGGAAATCTCGGACCTTCCAGCGCGGGTGCGACAGTGGGCGATGAAAGCCAATCGCCTTTGTGTCGCGGATGGGTAAAACCGAGATCGCGGGGTGCGTACCTTTCGTTCGATTCAGCAGATTCTTTCAAGGAGGACTCCTCGGACCCGTCTGGCTCAGGCAGCGGCGGAACGGGGACCGTGCGAGTTCGCGGCGGCTCAGTGCCGTCGAGCGGTGGAGGTTCGGGAACGATCGACTCCAGCGGAACATCGTCCTGCACGGAAGTTTCTCCGGTTTGCTTGGCGGCTTTCACCTCGACGGGATTGAGAAACGGGGCGGTGTATCGATTGTTTCCGGAAAACTGCGCCGAGGACTGAAGGAACTCCCGGGCTTTGTCGGGCGAGGACTCGAACAGAAACGCCCCGATCAGGAACAACCGATCCGGATCGCGAATATCTGCTTCGACCCAGCTTGAGAGCCGAATCAACATCGAGTTCCGCGCGATCACGTGTTTGCTGTCGTACATTCGCGACAGGCCTTCTCCCTCGTGCGGCCAGGCGGGTTCGAGTTCGAGAACCCGCTTGAGGTGTCCCACCGCCAGATCGAATTTCCCCATTGCCGCATAAGACACGGCCAGGCGAAACTGGACCGACGCCAAATCTTCCGCATAGCCTGCGGCTTGACGGTAATGTCCGTGAGCTTTGGTTCGGTCCTGTTCGCGGAATGCGATATCTCCCTTGATCTGTTCCTGTCTGGCCTTGAGCCGATTTTCGAGAGAGGACTGGCGAATCGGCCGGTCGACGAGTTCGAGCGGATCCAGTCGTTCGACTTCCGCCGGCAACTGTCCGTTGTCGATCCGGATCAGAGGATCACCGGGTGGATCATTGAGCAAGGGAGCGGGATTGACCGGAGTCGCAGGCACGGTTCCCCGCATCGGTAGGTAGGTGATGGGAACTTCGGTGCCGTACTGAATCACTCCACCAGAGTAGGGTGGATAAAAAGTGGAAGACGAATAAAAGCTGTCGCCATAGTACGGGAATGTCGAACCGTAGTAAAAACTCGGAAAGCTGGCGCTGTAAAAGAGATTGCTCCCAAATCCGAAGCGGTTGAATCCTCCGAAGAATCCGCCCGAAAAACCGTGATGGTGATGGTGGTGGTGTCCTCCGTGATGATGGTGTCCTCCGTGATGGTGTCCTCCGTGATGGTGTCCTCCGTGATGGTGTCCTCCGTGATGGTGTCCGGAAGATCCACCACCGAATCGCGACGAACCGGTCATGATGCCGGAACCCGCTTTTCGCGAAGACTGGGCCGCCAATGGTGCGGCATCAAGCAACAGTACGAGCGCGATCGAGCAGACTAAAGTGCGCATATCTACCCCTTTCCCGACCCGCCGGTCATTACCTCATCGATTATCAGTCCGGGATCCTCATCCGTCAAGGATTTCTTTGCAGATCGCGCCTCAGTAGTTCGATCGGTAAGTACGGTGAAGATTGGAAATCTGCGACGAATACGAAACTCATTTTAAGCACCAATTAATGCTGAGTAGGAAAGGTACGAAATGTCGGAAAAGTGCGAAAAGTGACTCGATCACGGCTTGTTTTGACTGTTTGCACTTTTCGAACTTTTCCCACTTTTCCCACGGACCGTTCGCGAAATGTTGCGCGCTCGCGACAGGCCTCCCGGCTCCTGCGTCTGGGAGGGTGTATCAAATTGATGACAGATTGCCAAAGAACAGAGGGTGTTTTGTTTCACAACTTCGCGAAGTTGACCAATTTTGATGTTGTCAAGTTGTCAACTTGTCAAGTTCGGAAAACCTCGGTGAAAACACTCGAAAATGACCAATTGTGAAGACCGCGCGCCATCAAATTGATGACACTTTGCATCGCAAAGCTTGTTTCACATTGCTCGGGGGGTTGGTTGTTGTCAAATTGATACACCTCCGATCGGGGGTATAAAGCGTAAGGTGGAAGAGTGGAGGGTGTTGTGAGGATGTAGGAGTTAGGAGTTAGGAAGTAGCCTCTGATGGTTGCACATTGAACCTTGAACATTTGAGCTTGAACCTTTTCTTTGAATTTGACATTCCTCTTCCGCTTTCCGCTTTCGGCTGTCCGCTTTGTTTCCTCCTCCTACAATAGGCGGCTTTGTTGCGCAACACGGGGCGAGAATCAACTACGGAAGGCTCGAAAGACCCGAAAACGGGGAAGGGTGGGCGGCTTCGTTGGGATTCCTCTTCCCTTGAGCGGGCGATTGGCGATAATCCTTTTCCCGTTCGCAATGGTTTGCAAAATTTCTGCAGGAGGCTGGTTTGGCTGTTTCTGGTTCTGCGCCGTCATCTTCCGTTTCAAGTGCGGCTCCGATTGATTTCAAAAGTCCCGGACGCGCCCATCTCGTCGGGATTGGCGGCACGGGGATGCAGGCTCTGGCTGAGTATTTGAGCGACGCGGGATGGACGGTTTCAGGTTCGGACGATACGTCGATTCCTGTCTCGCTCGAAGCTCGCGGCTTGCGGCTTCTCAAGGGGCATCGAGCGGATGCGATACCTCCCGCGACCGAACTGGTGATTCATAGCGCCGCCGTTCTTGCAAGCAATCCCGAACTTCTGCGAGCCGTCGAATGGAATATTCCGATCCTCAGTTATGCGCAAGCTCTCGGAATGCTGACTCAACGGTCCCGCGCGATCTGTATCGCTGGAACGCACGGTAAGAGTACGACTGCTGCCATGACCGCGCACCTGCTCCAGCGGGGCAATCTTCATCCCAGTGCCATCGTCGGGGCCGAGACGATTGGCCGAAATTGCAGCGGTTGGTGCGGTGCGAGCGATCTGCTCGTGCTGGAAAGCTGTGAATACCGGCGGCATTTTCTGGGACTTTCTCCCGCGCACGCTGTCGTGACGGGAATCGAAGAGGATCATTTCGATTGCTATCCCGATCGAACTGCCGCGATTGAGGCATTCGGGGAATTTGTCGCACTCGTTCCGGCAGGGGGAACTCTGGCGATTCCTGCGGACAATCTGGAAGTCTGGTCGTTAGTGAAACGAACCAATGCGTCGATCGTGACGTTCGGGATCGATTCTTCCGCCGAATGGAATGCGTGCCGACTTCGCAACCTGGGGACCGGGACTCGGTTCGAGCTGCGTCACCGTGAGCGCACGCTCGGAGAGGTGCAGCTTCGCGTTCCGGGGCGTCACAATGTCATGAATGCACTGGCGGCGATCGCGGTTTCCAGATCGCTGGGTCTCGACGATCGATTGTTGACGACGGGGCTGGAATCGTTCTGCGGCATTCGCCGGCGATTCGAGATTTTAGCGAGAAATGAAGAGTTTGTGTTGATCGACGACTATGCCCACCATCCGACCGCCGTGAGGGAGACGTTGACGACGGCTCGGGAGATGTTCCCGGGACGTCGGATTCGCTGCCTGTTTCAACCGCATCAGATTTCGCGGATCGAGCGTTTATTACAGGAGTTCGGAGAGAGCCTGACTTTGGCTGACGAAAGCTGGATCGGGTCGGTGTTCACTGCTCGCGAATCGAATGCGGACGCAGCGCTTGGCTGGTCGGAGCGACTGGCCGAGTCGTGTCGTCTGGCGGGTGGAGCTGCGCAAAGTTTCGATACTCTTGACCGGATGGTGTCAACTTTGGAGGATAAAGCCCGCTCGGGCGATGTGATTTTAACAGTCGGGGCAGGAAACATTAACCGGATTCACCATGACCTCATTGGACGACTTTTCCGAAATTCTGAAAGCGGATGAACCGCTCGCGAAATACACGTGGATGAAAGTCGGCGGCCCCGCCCAATATCTGGCGGAGCCCCGCTCGGTCGAGGAACTGCAGGCTCTCGTCACTCTCTGTCACGAACAGCAGATTCCGGTGCATTTGCTCGGAGGAGGATCCAATCTGCTCGTTCGCGACGACGGTGTCTCGGGAGTCGTCCTGAAACTCGACGCGCCTTGTTTCTCCGAAGTCTCGGTCGAAGGGACGCTGGTCAGAGCCGGCGGTGGGGCGCTGTTGTCGAAGCTGATTTCCGAATCGGTCCGCCACTCGCTCGAAGGACTCGAAGTTCTGGCCGGGATTCCGGGAACCGTCGGCGGGGCATTGCACGGAAACGCGGGAGGCCGCGGGGGCGATATCGGCCAGTTCGTCACAAGCGCGACGGTGCTGACTGCCAAGGGAGAGATCTTTATCCGAAAAGAGGACGAGCTTTCGTTCGCCTATCGCAAAAGCAGCATCGACGAGCTGGTCATTCTGGAAGCGGAATTTCAGCTTCGCGAGGGGGATGAAGCCGACATCACACAGCGGATGCGGAAACTCTGGATCATGAAACGTTCGACCCAGCCTCTCTCGTTTCAGTCGGCGGGGTGTATCTTCAAGAATCCGCGCGGTTTGAGTGCGGGGGCGCTGATCGAACAGTCCGGAATGAAAGGAACGCGTATCGGCGGTGCGGAAATCAGCGACCGGCACGCCAACTTCATCGTGACCGATGACAAAGCCACCGCGAACGACGTGTTGCGACTGATCGATCTGATCAAGGCTCGGGTCGCCGATCAGTTCGGAGTCGATCTGGAGTTGGAAATCAATATCTGGTAGAACGCTTGACCTCGGTTCAATCATTCGCGACGCGCAAGGAGGCCGTCATGCTGGAATATGCTGTCCCGTCCCGACAATTTCTTCGCATTCTGGTTCTGGCGGGAGGGCCTTCCGCGGAACGGCAGGTCAGCCTCGAAAGCGGGCTGGCGGTCGCCTCGGCGCTCCAAAGTCTCGGACATCGCGTCACGATGTTCGATCCCATCGATGGAACGCTCCGAGGAATTGATCCGACCCGATTCGATGCGGCGTTCATCGCCCTGCACGGAACATTCGGCGAGGACGGAACGGTGCAGTCGCTGCTCGAAGAATTACAGCTTCCTTACACCGGCAGCGGAGTGGAAGCCTCACGAACCGCGATGAGCAAATCTGCAACCAAGCGAAAATTGCGGGAAGCAAACATTCCGACTCCCGCCTGGAAAATGATCCACCGATCGATTATTCCAGGCGAAATCGAATCTCTCGTGAGCGGGTTCAGTTTTCCGCTCGTGATCAAACCCGACTGCGAAGGGAGCAGTCTGGGGGTGTCGATCGTGAAACGTCCCGAGGAAGTTCCCGCTGCTCTCGAAAGCTGTTTTCAATACGGTTCGACAGGACTGATCGAAGCGGCCGTGCCGGGAACCGAATGGACGGTCGGAGTGTTCGATCGGAAACCGTTGCCGCCGATTCAGATCGTGGCGGAGGGAGAGTTTTACGATTTCGAGGCCAAGTATCGTTCGGACCGGACGGAATATCATTTCGCTTCAGGTCTCGCTCCCGATCTGTTGATGCACATGCAGGATCTGGCCGTCGAAGCTTGTCGCGTGCTCGAGACGCGAGGGATCGCACGGGTCGATTTTCGGCTGGACCGTGCCGAACAGCCCTGGATTCTCGAAATCAACACGATCCCCGGCATGACTTCGCACAGCCTGATCCCCAAGGCAGCAGCCCGGATTGGAATCACGTTTGAGGAACTGTGCGACCGGGCGTTGTGCTCGGCGCTGGCGGCCTCAGTGAGCGCTGCTCGATCAGTTGCCTGAGCGTTCGGGATAATCCCTGCAATCGGACAATCCTTCACATGTTGTTGATCGTCAAAGCCGCGCTTTGTTTCACCGAAATGTTCTCCCTGTGCTTCGAGGGCATTCTGTCGGGTGGGGGAAAATGCCGATAACAGAAACGGAGTCGTCCGCACGGATCGCGCGATGAGAATTCCAGAGGACCCAGCCGGGAAGGAGCATCCCCGGCCGGTCTCTGTCCGTTGCGACACTCATGGCAAACTCGAATCCGGCACAACCCGATCGGCTGGTGAAGCGAATTGCGAAGGCGATTTTTCGTCCTCGACAACTTGCGCTGCTGGCGCTGGCGGTCTGTCTGCCGTTTGCCGGCCTGCTGCAGCGCTGGCTTCCCGATCTGTCTGGGGAAGGTGACTACCGGTTCGAAGTTTCCCGGATTTTGATCAACGAACCTCCGCACTGGGTTCCGCACAATCTGGTGGAACAGGTCGTCCTGCGGGCGAAACTTCCGCCGGCTGTCTCGCTGCTGGATGAAGGTTTGACCGAACGAATTGCGCTGGCGTTTGCCGGACATCCCTGGGTTGCGGAGGTCATCCAGGTTCGCAAATCGTCGTTCCCTGCGCGAGTGGACGTTCGACTGAAGTATCGGGAACCGGTCGCGCTGGTGGAGAAACGAACGGGTTTCTACCCCGTCAATGAGGAAGGAATCCTGCTGCCTCCGGAAGATTTCTCGCTGGCGGACACGGCGGGATATCTCAAAATCACGGGAGTGCGGTCGAGTCCGTTTTCCGAGCCGGGAAAACCCTGGAACGATCCGCTGGTGGAGTCGGCAGCGCATTTAGCCTCACTGCTGAAAGATGACTGGAAATCGCTCGATCTGAAGGCGATCGAAGTTCCTCCGCGGTCGGAGAACGAAATCGATCTCGAAACGGCTGTGTTTTCGTTAATCTCGCGCGGCGGCTCGAAAATCGTGTGGGGAAAGGCTCCGGACCTCGCCTCTGCCGATGAACTCGACGATCGGGGAAAACTCGAACAGCTCCGCAAGTATTTCGCGGATTACGGAAATTTCGAACTTCCCTCCGGTCCTTATGAAATCGACATTCGTTATGACAATCAGATCTCACGCCAGAAACTCCCGCTCAGCCGCGAGGCTCGCCGACCGTTTCCCGGATTGCAGTGATCGCGTGGTTCTGGAAGTATCGATCTCGTTGATCGTGTTTAAGCATCGACTACGTTTGCGAACTCGCGAACTCGATCCCGAATGCTTCGACTGCGTTTCTCCAGAAAATATCCTCGATTGTTTCTCGCGAGAGACCAGCGATTTCCGCCGCATGTTTCATCGCGAGGAGTTGTTCGTAGATCGCGAG
>DATKCB010000336.1:0-4191 GCA_035513495.1 Planctomycetaceae bacterium
GTTCCTGATACTCGGCTCCCTCGGCGATCCATTTCGTGAGCGTTTCGATTTCTTTCTCTGTCAGCGGTTTGCCGGTTTCCGGCGGTGGCATTACTGTGAATTCATCTTCCGACGTAATTCTCGCGATCAGTTCGCTCATGTCTGTCTTGCCGGGAGCGATCGCAAAATGTCCGTCGCGGTCGCGAACGGCGTCGTCTCGCTTGTCGAGACGCAGTTCCGCCTGCCGTTTGTTGTGATCCGGACCGTGACAGGCAAAACATTTGTCGGACAGAATCGGACGAATGTCGCGATTGAATTCGATCTCTCCTGCGGAGAGTACGTTGCTGCCGACGCAACTCGTCAAAACGAGCAGAGAGCAAAACAGGCGCATGGAAAATCTCACGAAAGTGACGAAATCAGGCGGGGAATCCGGGTGGGAAGGACGCATAAACATCCTCCCTACAGCATAACAAACCCATCAACGGAATCGTAGCGGTCTTTTTGAAATTGAATGATCGATCGAATTCTTGAGAACCGCCCCACTCCCGCCTGCATTCCTCCTTGGGAATGTCACTTTCACTCTTTCAGCTTCCACTCTTCAACTTTTTACACTTGACAAACCTTTCCCACTCAAAAAAGCCCTCTCACGTAACGCGATCAATCCACCGGAGCACTCCCCCACCAGTCCTTGTTTGGCTTGAATCCGGGATCGAGGAAGTTCGCGTGTTGTATCTCCAGATTCTGCAATCCCGAAGTTCTCAGTTGCTCCCACCGCGCGTCTCGTTTCGCGGCGTCGAACTGGGGATCCTTCGCCGGGAATTTTGCATCGGTTGCTTTCAGCCAGGCATCGAGTTTCGCACGGTGTGTTTTTGTTCGCGCGGGTTCGGAACTGGCCAGATCGTTCTGTTCGATCGGATCCTCGATCAGATGATACAGTTCGTCCCGGCCGTCTTCGTGGTAGTGAATCAGCTTCCAGTCGTTCTCGCTGATGATCGACGACGGTTCGCCTCCCTGATTGCCGTAATGGGGAAAGTGCCAGTACAGCGGGCGTTCCGCGATCGTTTGTCCCTTCAGCAGCGGCACGAGGCTGACGCCGTCGATCTCCTGCTGTAAGGGAACGGAGAGATTCGCCAGTTCGAGCAGGGTGGGATACCAGTCGATGCCGCTGACGGGAACCTCGCTTGTTTCACCCCCTTTGGTAAGCCCCGGAACCTTGATGTAAAACGGTTCGCGGATACCCCCTTCCCACTGACGCCCTTTGCCACCCCGCAATGGGAGATTGCTGGTTGCGAAGGCGTCGCCCGAGGAAACGCCTCCGTTATCGGAGGTGAAGCAGACGATCGTGTTGTCCGCAATCCCCAAGTCGTCGAGTTGTTTGAGCACGATTCCGACGGCGTCGTCCATCGTTTCGATCATCCCCGCATAGATCGGACAATCCTGCACCTGCCGCACCGCCAGCCGTCGATCGAACATAAACCGTTCATCGGCCAAACCTGCCTCGGCGGCCTTGTCGCGATACTTTTTCCACAGTTCGGGAGTCGTCTGAATCGGCGCATGGACTGCATAGAACGAGAGATATGCGAGAAACGGCTGGTCTTTGTTCGAAGCGATGAACTTCGCCGTTTCCTGTCCCAGCCGAAGCGTGAGGGATTCTCCCGCCGGACCCGGTTCGAGGTTCGGGTTTTCCCAGGGTGAGAAAAAACCACCCCGCGGACTACCCACGTCCCAGCCCCCTTTGTTGATGTCGAACCCGTGATCGGTCGGCCAGGAGCCTTTGCTGCCCAGATGCCACTTGCCCGCGAAGAACGTCTTGTAACCCGCGTCTTGCAGAACTTCGGCCAGCGTGATTTCCGAGGCGCGCAGGTTTCGTTCGTATTCAGCGGGGAAATGACTGTCGGACCGATCCGTTCCGCGCCACGCTTCGCCCGACCGGTCGCCGATGTAAGCCGTGATGCCGTGTTTCGTCGGATATTTCCCCGTCAGAATGCTCGCCCGCGACGGACTGCAGACCTGACACGCCGCATACCCACGCGTGAACTTCATCCCCTCGCGGGCGATCCGATCGATGTGCGGAGACTCGTAATACGTCGAACCTTCGTTACTCAAATCCCGCCAGCCGAGATCGTCGGCCAGGATGAAGACGATGTTCGGAGGCGATTTCTGTGCGGCGAAACAGTTTTCGTGAGAGAGCGCGGGCAGCAGGCAGAAAATGATCAGTAGACCGCGAGAGGAAAGCATGGTGTTGTCCGTCAATGGGAGGAACATTGTAATCAGTCGATCACGATGAAATATATCGTACAGGATTGACGCGCTGAAATGAAACATTCTCTCCGAGTCTCGATCGATTCGAATCCGGGCAGGAAGATCCTGCTGTTCCACAGGATCGAAAACTCATCGTGATGGTGGACGCGGTTTTTCAATGTGTCGTCCGAAGCACAATCTGTCCTCGATCCTGATTCAATCCAGTTCATAAATCGTTTAACAGGAGGAAACAGAGAGAACAGAGAAATATTTTTCTCCCTTTCCTCCGTTTCCTCCTGTTCAAACTTTCCTGCTGAATTCGTCATTGAGGTCCTCGTTTCAAAACATACTCTGGACCTGCACGGCTCGAACAGATAGCGTATCAGGCTGACTTTTTCGATTACGCTCTCGTTGTAGAAAGACTGACTGATGTCCGAGTCGAAGCGATCGATTTCTGCCCGTGTTGGTGCTGTTGCGACCCTCGCGACGGTTGCGCTGCTGTTTGTGCTGACGCAGCGGCCTTCTGTTCCTGCCGCGGAGGCGGCGGTTTTGTACCGGCTCGAAGCCGAAGCGGGGCAGAAGTGGTTCAAGGGGAATCTGCATACGCATTCGCTCTGGAGCGACGGAGACGATTACCCCGAGATGATCGCCGACTGGTACCGCCGCCACGAGTATCAGTTTCTCTGCTACACCGACCACAACATCACGCAGGACACCGAAAAGTGGATCGACGTCGAGAAAAGCAAGGGGAAGCGCGAAGCTTACGACAAGCTCCTCAAGCGTTTCCCGGTCGGCTGGGTCGTCGAGCGGGAGCAGGCAGGACGGCTCGAAGTCAAACTCAAGCGATTCGAAGAGCTGTATAACGAGTTTACCGTTCCAGGAGAGTTTTTACTGATCCGGGGAGAAGAAATTTCGGATCGGTTCGGAAAATTTCCCGTCCACATGAACGCGTCGAACATTCAGGAAATGATTCCGCCGCTCGGGGGCGAAAGCGTGTACGACGTGATGCAGAACAACGTCAACGCCGTGATCGCCCAGCGCGAGCGGACCGGCGAGCCGATCATGATTCACCTCAATCATCCGAATTTCGGATACGCCGTGACCGCCGAAGAACTGATGCGGGTGCGGGGAGAGAACTTCTTCGAAGTGTATAACGGACATCCCGGAGTCAACAATTCGGGGAACGAGCAGCGCGCGTCCGCCGAACGGATCTGGGATATCATCCTCGCGAAACGAATTACCGAACTCGAACTGCCGATCATGTACGGACTCGCGACCGACGACGGGCACAACTATCACAACATGCCTTCCCGGGCGTCCGAACCGGGACGCGGCTGGGTGATGGTCCTCGCCGAGAAACTGACCCCCGATGCGCTCATTGCCGCGCTCGAAGCGGGGCAGTTTTATTCCACATCGGGGGTGAGACTCAAAACTGTCAAAGCGACGGCGGAGGCGTACGAACTCGAAGTCGAAGCGGAGCAGGGAGTCGAATACGAGATTCAGTTCATCGGCACGAAGAAAGGATTCGACCCCGAAAGCAAGCCGGTGCTCGATGACAAAGGGAACGAAATCCGAACGACCCGACGTTACAGCGACGACGTCGGAGCGGTTCTCGCCACGGTGAAGGGGACCTCCGCACGTTACGAGTTTTCAGAGAACGACCTGTACGTGCGGGCGAAGGTGATTTCGACAAAGAAACACCCCAATCCGTCGGAAGTCGGCGAGTTCGAACGCGCGTGGGCGCAACCGGTGTTAGGCCCCGCGGGTCGATAAAACGGTTGCACTGCAATTAAAGCCCAATCGCGCCAGCGAGGGGGGGAGCGCGGTGGGAAGTCTCAAAGAACGACACCCGACCGGTTCTTCATCCGATCCAGAGTGTTGGACGGTTGAAGAATTTGGAGCTTCGAAACCGGGTGAGCCATTCCCCCAACAGCTTGCGCTGTAGGGCTTCGATGTATGGACAAAGAACAT
>DATKCB010000337.1:0-3969 GCA_035513495.1 Planctomycetaceae bacterium
TGATCCGGACGGGCCCCTGCAGCGCGCCCGCCACGGGACGGCCCGTATCGGGATTTTTGAGATCGAACGGATTTGCGAATTTGATCCGCGCGGTTTCGCTCGTAATCGTCAGGGGATGTTTTTTCTGATCCTGTTTCAAGAGCAGGGCGAACGGAGTAAATTCCACCGAGTTGTTGGGATCTTCCGGTTCGTATTCTTTATGTTCCCATTCGTTGTACCAGATGAAGGCTCCTTTGCTGCGGACCTGATAAGCCGCATCGAGTACCCAGTCGGTCGATCGATCGGCCCCGTTCTCGGGTGCCAGAAAAGTTTTCGCCAGATAGAGCGATTCTTGCGGAGGCTGCGGCGCGGGAAACGAATGGGGTCTTGCCGTTTCCATCGTTTGCACACCGATGATCGAGTTCATGATCAGCGCATAGATAACGTACAGCCCGAACAGGCTCGAAATGACGGAGAATGTTAAAGTTGTTCGGGAATACACTCGATGCTTCCAGGCTCAATTCCTCGAGGCGTGTTTCAGTTGTTGAGCATACCTCGCATGTGTCGGATCGCGACACGCTCAATCCTCGCTCTCCTGCGGCATCAGACCGAGGATGTCGGTGATATCGATCAATCCGACCGGACAACCATTTCCATCGATGACAGGGAGCTCGCTCAGTTTGTGACTCGACAGCACATCGATTGCTTCAGAGAGGAGTGCATCGGAAGAGATCTTCTTCGGAGAGCGCGTCATCACGTTGGCAATCGGTTCGTCGAGCGGAGGGGACTGCTGCGCGAACAGCCGCGCCAGATCGCTGTCGGTGAACAACCCCGAAAGGCGTCCCTCGTCATCGATCAGGATGACCGCGCCCGTCCGGCGGGACATTCCACCCGCCTCGGCGAACACCTCTCGAATTGTCTTGCGGTCGCAGGAAATCCGAAGCTGGTCGCGCGGGCGCATTGTTTGTGCGACGGTACGCAGTGTCTGTCCGAGGCTTCCCCCCGGATGAAAGATTGCAAACTGCTGCGGAGAAAATCCTTTGACGCGACTCACCACCAGTCCGAGGGCATCACCGAGTGCGAGCATTACGGTAGTGCTGACGGATGGAGCCAATCCATGCACGCCAGCTTCCTGCTGGCGTCCGATCGACAACACAATGTCGGCTTCGCGTCCCAGCGAGCTTTGATCGTGGGCCGTGATCGCGACGAGCGGGACTTCGAACCGTTTCAAAATGGGAATCAATCGCAAAACCTCTTCAGTCTCGCCGCTGTGTGAGAGTGCCAGTACGACGTCATCGGGATGCAGGCACCCGACATCACCGTGAACGGCTTCCGCCGGATGCAAGACATGCGCTCGCGTGCCGGTCGAAGAGAGTGTCGCCGCGATTTTTCGTCCGATCAGCCCCGCTTTGCCCATGCCGGTGACGATCGTACTCCCCCGGCATTCTGCCAACAGTCGAACCGCCGCGCAAAAGGAACCGTCGAGATTTTGCGCAAGTACCGACAGGGCTGCCGCTTCAGCCTGTACGATCCGACGTCCCTCGCGCAACTGCTCAAGCGGCATCGAGAAGTCAAATGGTGATTCCGCGGGAAGGCTCATGAATCGGTCATCCTTGACCTGAAACTCATTGTGATCGCGATCGGGAGAGAGGGCGCGAAGTATAGTTCTGGTGAGAAACAGGGTCAACGCGGGGTTATTCTGGTAGAATCGGAGAAAAGGGAGGTTTGCGAAGTTTTCCTGAGTCTCACCGGTGGCTTCACCCAGACTCACATCACGCTGGAACGGAACTCAAATGTCAACTCAGATCGAACGTACCTGGGGAGTCATCTCCGACACTCATGGATTGCTCCGGCCGGAGGCTTTCGAGCATCTGAAGGGGGTCGAGAGGATTCTGCATGCTGGAGACGTGGGAAATCCGGAGGTGATCGAGCGTTTGGTCGAACTGGCTCCCGTGCAAGCTGTACGCGGAAACGTGGATCGAGGGGGCTGGGCCAACGTGCTTCCGATGACTGAAGCGATCGAATTCGGTTCTCACCTGCTGTATCTGATTCACATCCTGGACGACATCGATCTGATTCCCGAGGCAGCCGCGATCCGCATGGTCATCTACGGCCACACGCACGTTCCCAAAATTGAAGAAAAACAGGGCGTCACCTACTTCAACCCCGGCAGCCTGGGACCGTGAAGATTTTCGCTCCCGGTTTCGATGGGACGACTGCACCTGCTCTCCGACGGATCGCTGCTTCCGGAACTAATCGAGCTGGAGGTATAAAAAAAGCGGAGGATCGAGGCCGATCCTCCGCTGCATGCAGTCATCGATCGAATTGTCAGCAATCGATCCTCGATCTTACTTCCCACCCTCTGTGATCGCGTACAGAGACCTGAGAGTCATGATGTAGAGGACGTTGTTGGCGACGATAGGAGTGCTCTTGATGCTGTCTTCCATGTAGATCTCGTTGATCTTCTCTTTTTCCTTGCTGTGTTTGAAGATCGTGAGGTCGCCATCTTCGTCGCCGATGTAGACTTTTCCGTCCACGACGAGCGGAGATCCCCACGCAGGGGAGAGCATGTCGTGGGTCCAGTAGATCGTGGGGTTCTTCTTTTCATCGGAGGCTTTGGCGTCGATGCAGAAGACAATTCCGCTGAAGTCGGCGATGTAGAGGAGGCCATCCTTGATCGTCGTCGTTCCGACCGCGCGGTGCATTTCTTCTTCGTAGGCGATCTCTCCGTCACCGTCGCGGTCGAACTCACGGAAGTGCCAGACGACCGCCGATTTCGGGTTCGGAACTTCCTTGTCGCCGTCGCTTTCGATCAACGCCTGCAGCCGGCGGTGAGGCAGCGGTTCTCCGTCCTTATCGAGGACGAAGGTTTCGCTGACGTCACCCTCGGCACCTGCGGGATTGATGCACCACAAGCTACCGATTCCTTCTCCGTGTTCGGGGTCCTGTCCGACGGCGACGTAGAGCAGTTGGTCGTAGACGACGGGAGTCGCAATGATGTTGTTGCGTGTTCCATTTCCCTGGACGATCCATTTGGTGTCTTTCGGATTGCAGTCGAACTTCCAGAGCGGTTTGCTGTTTCCCTGGCCGTCACCTTCGGGAGCAAAACTGTAAACCCAGCCGTCTCCACCCGCGAAGATCACCTGTTTCACACCTGCAATTTCGGCGAATGTGGGTGAAGACCACTGACCGTGCAGGATGTTGGTTCCCGGTGATTTATCGGTCCAGAGCACCTTGCCGGTGTTGCGGTCCATCGCGAAGAACGAAGGAGCGTTGGGAGCGGGGAGGTTGATGTGCGATTCGTCGAGTCCGTTGGAGGTATTGACGAACAGGATGTCACCCATCGCGGCGATCGAACAACTGCACATGTTGTGCTGCGAGGAGCCGAGTTCATCCATCATATTAAACAACCAGATGACGTCTGCTTCGTCGGTGTTATCGTTTGGTTCTGCTTTGTAAGGCCCATTGTTTGCGCCGTCGTAGAAACCGTTCGTATCGAGACAGGCGACTTCACCGCGACTGGTCACGTACCAGAGCCGGTCGCCATCAACGTACGGCGAACAGCAGATCCCCTGCAGTTCCCAGTCGTGGACCCGTCCGGTCGGGAGTTTGGAGCTGGAATGCTGCCAGAGGAAGTCCCCTGTTTTTTCATCGAAGCAGATCAGGCAACCGAGGTCGACAGTCGAAGGAAATCGCTTGACGTAGCCCTTGCCGTTGTTGGTTCCGACATAGACTTTTCCATTGGCAACGACGGGGTTGCCGTACGATTGCGAGCCGAGATCGGCTTTCCATTTGATGTTCTTGCCCGATTTGATGTCCCAGTCGGAAGGGATGTTTTTCCCTTCGGGTGTGTTGTTTTTGAGCGACGAACCACCCCACTGCGCCCAGTCGGTTTTGCCGACTTTGAGCGTGCCGTTTTCCTTCAGGATCTCCGCGGTGGGATCGAAATCAGCGGCCCATAACAAACCGCCAGAAGAAACAAGAGTGACG
>DATKCB010000338.1:0-6395 GCA_035513495.1 Planctomycetaceae bacterium
CAAGGAAATGAGCGAAGAGTTTCTCCGACGTCAGCGTGAAGAACTGACGAAAGTCATCGCGGACTGCGACGTCGTAATCACGACCGCCGCGATTCCGGGGAAGAAAGCGCCGATTCTGCTCACGAAAGAGATGGTCGCGGCGATGGCTCCCGGCTCGGTGGTGATCGATCTTGCCGCCGAACGGGGCGGAAACTGCGAACTGACCCGCGAGGGCGAAACCGTCGATTTCAACGAGGTTTCGATCGTCGGTCCGGTCAATTTGCCCGCATCGATTCCCTATCACGCGAGCGAAATGTACTCCAAGAATATCTCGACGTTTCTCGCCCACCTCAGTAAAACCGGTTTTCGCGACCTCGATCTCGACGACGAAATCATCCGTGATACGCTGGTCGCGCGAGGGGGAGAAGTCGTCAATGACCGCATCCGGCCTTTGCTCGGTCTCGACCCGCTCGCTGTTTCACCTGAAAAAACAGCGATTGCGGAAACGGACGTACTCCCGTTGCAGGATTCCAACGCAGAGCTGGAGTCCAGAGACAATCATCCTCCTGCGTAATTTGACCATCCCGTTTACCTCAATCATTCAACGACATCATTCGACAAGGGACGATCATGGAACTGACACGTCTGTTGCTGTTTGCCCAAGAGACCGTCGCACAGACGGCAGGGAGCGAGAGTTCCGGAGGCCAGTTGATGCTGTTGCTGACGGTGTTCGTGCTCGCAATCTTCATCGGGTTCGAAATCATTACCAAAATCCCTCCGACGCTGCATACCCCCCTGATGTCGGGATCCAACGCGATTTCGGGGATCTCCCTGATCGGCGCGCTGCTGACGGCGCTCTCGGGTGAACCGGCGATGTCGCGGATTCTCGGAACGCTGGCCATTATTCTGGCGACGATGAACGTCGTAGGCGGTTTTCTCGTGACGCACCGCATGCTCGGCATGTTTCGCAAAAAGAAGGGCTGATTCGTGAGTTCTGTCTGGATCGATCTCAGTTATCTCGTGGTTATCGCCCTGTTCATCTTCGGGCTGAAAGGGTTGACTCACCCCCGCAGCGCCGTCCGCGGCAACCTGCTCGGCTCGCTCGCGATGCTGCTGGCGGTCGTGTTCACGCTGATGGGAACGGAACAATTCGACTGGTCGTTGATCGCCCTCGGGATCGGCATCGGTGCGGTGGCGGGCGTCATTCTGGCACTGCGCATTCAGATGACGGCGATGCCGCAGTTGGTGGCACTGTTCAACGGATTCGGAGGACTGGCGTCGGTCTTCGTGGCGGGGGCCTATCTGATTCTGATCCTGAAGAAATCGTCCCCCGGAAGCGACGTGCTCGTAGCGACGGCCGCGTCGGGACTGATCGGCGCGGTGACGTTTACCGGTTCGCTGCTGGCGTTCGCGAAACTTCAGGAACTCAAATTCATCAAGGACATTCGCTTTCCCGGTCAAAAACTGCTCAACCTCGGATTGCTGATCGGGGGGATCGTACTGTCGGTTCTGCTGGTCAATTCTCCAGAACACGCCAATCTGTATTATTGGCTGATGGTCGTTCTCTCGCTGGCCCTGGGGGTCTTTCTGGTCATCTCGATCGGCGGGGCCGATATGCCGGTGGTGATCGCGATGCTGAACTCTTTCTCGGGTCTCGCCGCGGCAGCGACGGGATTCGTGCTCTCGAACAACCTGTTGATCGTGGCCGGTTCGCTGGTCGGGGCTTCGGGACTGATACTGACGCAGATCATGTGTGTGGCGATGAATCGCTCGCTGATCAACGTGGTCTTCGGTAAGCTGCAACCGAGCAGCGGGAGCGGTCCCGATGCCGACGTCGTCTACGCAAACGTCAAATCGACCTCCCCCGACGAAGTCGCGATTCAACTCGAAGTCGCGAGTCGCGTCGTCATCATCCCCGGTTACGGAATGGCCGTCGCTCAGGCGCAGCACGCGGTCAGCGACTTGAGCGATTTTCTGACCGAACGGGGCGTGATTGTCGAATTCGGGATTCATCCGGTGGCGGGCCGAATGCCGGGACACATGAACGTGCTGCTCGCCGAAGCCGACATCCCCTACGATCAACTGAAAGAGATGGACGAGATCAATGCGACGATGGATCAGGTCGATGTCGCCATCGTGCTGGGGGCGAACGACGTGGTCAATCCCGACGCCGCCAACGACCCCAACAGTCCGATCGCGGGAATGCCGATCATCGAAGCCCACCGCGCGCGAACGATCGTCGTGATCAAGCGGAGTCTCAGCCCGGGATTTGCCGGGGTCCCGAACCCGCTGTTCGCCCTCGAAAATTCCTTCATGCTGTTTGCTGACGGCCGTCAGGCGGTCGTCGATATTCTTGCGGCCTTGCGCGAAGGGTAATTCACTCCCGTGCGGAAACCCCTGCTGGTGATTGAGGTCGGGAACAGTCGATTGAAGGTCGGACTGTTCGATCGCGATGAAATCTCTGGCGACAAGCTCCCTGTCTGCCGGGAGTTTCTCGTCCAGGACGTCTCGCTCACGATGCCGATCGAGATTGTTGACTTCTGGCTCGCGGAAAGCCCCCAACCGGTTCCCGCAATCGTCACCGGCTCTTATCCCGAGGGAGTCGAGAAACTGTGCCGGTCATGGAGTTCCTCCGCCATCGCGCGCCCCGCGGTGCTTTCCGACCGAGCGTTGCTGCCGATCGAGTCGAACGTGAAATCTCCCGAACGTGTGGGAATCGACCGGCTTCTGGGAGCGGTTGCCGCGAATCGGTTGCGGCGTCCCGGTCAGGCGGCGATCGTGGTCGATTCGGGAACGGCGACGACGGTCAATCTGATCGACGAGGAGGGTGTGTTTCAGGGAGGTGCGATCCTGCCGGGACTGCGATTGTCGGCCCGCGCGCTGCACGAATACACGCAGCTTCTGCCCGACATTCCGCTCGAGGAAATCGAAGCCGAATCGCGCGAACCGGTCGGGAAAGAAACGCGGGAAGCCATTCGCAGCGGACTCTTCTGGGGACAGATCGGAGCGATTCGCGAACTGACCGCTCGGTGCTCCGCCGGAAGAACCGATCCTCTGCTCGTCCTCAGCGGCGGGGGAGGAGCGTTGATGCGCAGCGTCCTTTCCGAGTTCCAGTTTTATCCCCACTTCTCGCTGCAAGGATTCGCAACCGTCTGGGAATCCGTTTTAAAAAATCCGTAAGCGGATCGAATCGTTCATTGTGATCGGCGAAGCCGCACAGTAATCTGAGATCAGACACGCATCTTCAGGACGCAAAGACTCGCCATACATGACCACGACCGGCACGATGCCGTAATCCGACAGGAAGCCCTCGAGATGACCGACACCTTGGATATGAGACGCGTTGTGAGTGTAATTCTGGGCGGGGGCAAAGGGACTCGGCTGTTTCCGCTCACCCAGTTTCGCTCGAAACCGGCCGTTCCGCTGGCGGGAAAATATCGCCTGATCGACATCCCGATCTCGAACTGTCTGAACAGCCAGATCAACCGCATCTATCTGGTCACGCAGTTCAATTCAGTCAGCCTGCACCGTCACATCCGGCAGACCTACTCGTTCGATCATTTCAACGGCGGGTTTGTCGAAGTCCTCGCCGCCCAGCAAACGATGGAAGCGACTGACTGGTATCAGGGAACCGCCGATGCCGTGCGGAAAAACCTCCGCTATCTCGAGCAGCACGGCATCGACTACGTCGCAATTCTCTCGGGCGATCAGCTCTATCGGATGGACTACCGCAAGATGCTCCGCACCCACATCGAATCGAAAGCCGAAGTCACCATCGCCGGACTCCCCGTCGATCGTCAGGCCGCCAAGGGATTCGGCATCATGCAGATCGACGATTCCGGACGCGTCCTCGGATTCTGCGAGAAACCGCAGACCGACGCCGAAATCGACACCGTCCGCATGCCCCCCGAGTGGATCGACGCGCGGGGCATCGAAAGCCGGGGCCGCGATTGCATCGCGAGTATGGGAATCTATCTGTTCAATCGCGATAAACTCGTGGATTTGTTGCGCTCCTACGATCACGAAGACTTCGGACGAGAAGTCTTCCCCGCCTGCATCAACGACACGCACGTGCAAGTCCATCTGTTCGACGGCTACTGGGAAGACATCGGAACCATCAAATCGTTCTTCCATGCGAATCTCGATCTGGCCGGCGAAAACCCTCCCTTCGAGTTCATCATTCAGCGCTCGCCGATCTATTCCCGCGCCCGTTACCTCCCTCCGACTCATCTTTCGGACGCCACCGTCAAACGGAGCCTGATCGCGGACGGTTGCCTGATCGGTCGCGGGGCCGTCATCGAAAACAGCGTCGTCGGGCTGCGCTGCCGCATCGGAGAAAACGTCACCATTCGAAATTCGATCCTGATGGGGGCCGACTACTACGAATCCCCGGGTGAGGTCGAACGCATGTTCGCACGCGGAGAAATTCCGATCGGAATCGGTGCGGGTTCGCAAATCGAAGGGGCGATCGTCGATAAAAACTCACGCATCGGAAAGAACGTCAAGCTCATTCCGAACGGGCAATCCCTGCCCGACTCCGACCGCGAGAGCGTGCATCTGCGAGATGGAATCATCGTGACCGAACGCGGGGCTGTTCTCGCGGACGGTTGGTGTCTATAACAGGGTAGCGAAATTGACGATCGAATTAATCAGGAGAACCGATCATGGATAACATGCTCCCCGTTGATATTCTCTCCCGCTGGATCCACATCGGCATGGTCATCGTGCTGGTCGGAGGGAGCGTTCTGATGCGATTCGTCCTGATGCCCGCCGCGGAACAGCTTCCCGACGAACACCATCAGGCCTTGCGGCAGAACGTGATGTCCCGCTGGAGAAAAATCGTCGGGATCGGCATCGGCCTGATTCTGATCAGCGGATTCTATAACTACGTGCGGGCGATTCCCGATCACAAGGGTCAGGGACTCTATCACGCCCTGATCGGCACGAAAATCCTTCTCGCGTTCATCGTGTTCTTTCTCGGTTCAGCACTCACCGGCCGCGCCGAGAAGTTCGAACCGATCCGTCAGAACGCCAAAAAATATCTCGGCATTCTGATTCTGCTCTCCGTCATCATCATCGGGATCTCGGGATTCGCCAAAGTCGCCCTCAAACCCGTCACCCCGGCCGCTGACACGACGAACTCGGCAAACAGTTAAGACACCGGTATGCTGAAAAACGTCCCGAGTATCCTCTCCCCCGAACTGTTCTACGCCATCGCCGCGATGGGGCACGGGGACGAAATCGTGCTGGCCGATGGGAACTTTCCGGCGGAATCGCACGCCCAGCGGTGCATCCGGGCCGACGGACATACGGTCCCCGCCGTACTCGAGGCCATCCTGAAATTCCTTCCGCTCGACACGTTCGTCGAGTCCCCCGCGTTCGTGATGCAGCCGGTCGAGGACCAGCCGGTCGAACCTCCCGTCTGGGCCGATTTCCAGTCCATCATCGACGCCGCCGAAGGGCGTGCCGTTTCGATCGAGCGGATCGAACGCTTCGAATTCTACGACCGCGCCCGTAATGCGTTTGCCGTCGTCGCTACGGGAGAAACCGCTTTGTACGGCAATCTCATCCTGAAAAAAGGCGTGGTCGCGCCGGACGCCTGACCGCTCGCCATCGCTCAGGTGCCGTCGGTCAATTCATCGTCGCTGCGTCGCGAGAATCGCGAGATCTCCTCGCGGTCGAAGCCCCCCGCGCGCAACAGATCGAGCATCTGTCGTTCGGTGTCCGTCAATTCCCTGCGTTCGCCGATCGCGGCGATCCGCTCGTGCATCTCTTCGATCTGACGATCGGCCCGCTCGATCAGTTCGTTCATCATCGAAACGCGGTTCTCCAGATGCCGCTTCTGCTCGTCGATCTGCCGGAACACCGCTTCGCACGAGGAGACCATCGGAAACCAGCGTTCGGCTCCGCTTTCCGCAACCTCGCAACCCGCTTCGGATTCGCAGGGAAGCACCACCGACAAAAACGTCATGAACACGACGCCTGCCAGCAAGATTATCCCGGGTACGATCACATCCATGTGGAGGCTCCTTCGTGGAGCCATCGTTTTAAAAAAAATCGGGTCGCAAGAACAGAGGAGTTTTCCCGATTGGCCGCAGAATCCGGTCCTTACTCCCGCACTGAAAATCGAAACAGCAACCCGAAGTGATCCGATCCGCACGCCTCGGGAAGCGTTTCGAGTGAATGCACCGCGACCTCTGACGAAGGGAGAACGTGGTCGATCGGGGTGCGCGTACAAAAATTGTGCGCGGGCCAGGTGTTGATCAGACCCCGGCCTTTCCGAAGATCGCGCAGTCGCCCCGAAGCGGTCAACTTCGAGAAATACGGTGACCACGGACTGACATTGAGATCTCCCGCCACAATTACGGGACCAGAGTTCGTCTCGACCTCGTTCATCAGTTCGCCAATCTGCTGGT
>DATKCB010000339.1:0-5991 GCA_035513495.1 Planctomycetaceae bacterium
GCTCACGTGCCGAAGTTCGAACACGAAGGGATCCGCGAACAGGTGCTGGAGGCGTGGATCGAACTGAAATCTCGTCCCGTGGCCGAAAAACGAGCCGAAGCATTGAAAACCAAACTGGAAAAAACCGAAGCCCCCTGGTCGGAAGTCCTCGCTGAAGAAACCATATCTGGAGAAAAGGAAGGGCTGATGCTCTCTACGCGAACGACCGAACGCTTCAGTTGGATGCGCACGCGTTCCGTCCCTTCCCAGTTCGGGATCAACATCGATCGCGCCGAGCTCTCGACGATTTCCGCGGTCGAAAAAGCAGATGACGACTTCATGAAAACGATCTTTAACGAGATGAACGATGGCGAGATCGGTGTGATCCCCAATGTCGATCGATCGGTCTACTACGTTGTCAAAGTGCTGAATCGGCTCCCCGCCGATCCGGACGCATGGCAAGCCAAACGGGATGAGTTTATCAAGTCCGACTTGTTTATGTTCTTTTCACCCTACGCGCAAATGTCGGGGGCCGAACAGAATGAGCTCGCATCCGACTGGATGAAATCACTGATGGACCGTTACGATGTGAAGATCAACGAGTCGGCTGGTCGTTGACCCGAAAAATCGGTGATCGAACCAGTCTCTTCCCCCTTCGCCCGGGAGTTTCCGAAGCCTTGGAAATTCCCTATTTTTTTTCGTGCGCTGGACATCTCCCAACAGGGAGAGTATCAGTATGCGTAGTAAAAAACGGACAGACCGTAAAGATCGCAAAACCTTGTTCGGTCGAGAGTTGGCTCGGGAAGACGCGTTCTCGCGAAACTTATTTGAGGACGTCTCCCAGGACTGTGATCTGCCGCCGACCGGGATTCGGTGATACAATCGTGCGGTCTGGTATCCCGATCGATGAACTTTTCGAGAAGAGGTCGCTCCTATCATGACGGCGGAGAAAGACGCGCACGGCTCTCAACGCACGATGATCGAGGCGGAAGGGCTGACTAAGCATTACGGTAACTTTATTGCTGCCGAGAACGTCACGTTCTCCATTCCCCAGGGACAAATCGCCGCGTTTCTCGGACCCAACGGGGCTGGAAAATCGACGACGATGAAAATGCTGACCGGTTATCTCACCCCCACGCGGGGAACCGCCCAGATCGGCGGACACAACGTCGCCAACGATCGGATTGCGGCGGCCGACCTGCTCGGTTACCTGCCTGAAAACGGCCCGCTGTACTCGGAGATGACACCGTTGTCGTTCCTCAAATACATGGGAGAAGCCCGGGGAATGACGCGCGGACAACTCCGCGAGCGGCTGGATTACGTCGCCGACCAATGCAATCTGGGCAAGGTCTGGGGGAAGATCATCGGCAAGCTTTCGAAGGGATACAAGCAGCGCGTCGGCATGGCGCAAGCCCTGTTGCACGATCCCGAGGTGCTGATCCTGGACGAACCGACCAGCGGTCTCGATCCGAATCAGGTGATCGGAGTTCGCGAGTTGATCTTGAGTCTCGGTAAGACCAAAACCATCCTGCTCTCGACCCACATTTTGCAGGAAGTGGTCGCCGTCTGCAGCCGCGTACTCTTGATTCACGACGGCCGTCTCGTTTTCGACGGTCTCACCAAAGAGCTGGGAGGCCGGGCCGAAGAAATCGAACAGAAATTCCACTCGCTGACCGGCGCAACCGCCTGACGAGTTCCCACGATGAAACCTCGCTGACCGTTCGCGGTCGCAAGTCCCTCCCACCGAACTTCATCCTAACCGGAGATGAGCAAACCATGATCCGCTGGCACGTCATCAAGGCGGTATTCAAGCGAAACGTGATGAGCTATTTCTCGGGCCTCTTGGGCTACCTGTTCATTATCGTGTTCGTCGTCGCGTCTTCATCCTTCGCGTTCGAAGATGAATTCTTTACTGATAACACGCCGACACTCGATCATCTGACGGCCGTCTTTCCCTGGATGCTGTTGTTTATCGTCCCCGCGATCACGATGACCGTCTGGGCTGAGGAGCGTCGTTCGGGAACGGACGAACTGCTCTTTACGCTCCCGGGAACCGACACCGAAATCATGATCGGAAAGTATCTCTCGGTGATCGCGACGTATTCGATCGCGCTCCTGTTTTCTACCACACAATTGTTCGTCCTGACCTGGCTCAGCACGCAAACCGACTGGGGGATCATCTTTACCACCTACTTCGGGTACTGGCTTGCGGGCTGTTCGTTACTCTCGGCAGGGATGCTCGCCTCGGCGCTCTCGCGCAGCACGCCTGTCGCATTCGTGCTGGGATCGGTTTTGTGCGTCATCCCGGTGCTGCTGGGACACGTCAATAACGATACGCTGCGGAACTTGAGCGTTGCCGAAAACCTGAGGGACTTCTCGATCGGGCTGATCTCGTTTTCCAGCGTGATGTACTTCGCGTCGTTTGCCGCGATCATGCTGTACCTCAATTACATCGTGATTGCTCATCGTCACTGGAGCGCGCGGAAGGGAGAACTGATGGCGGGGAACTTTGCCGTACGGACACTTTGCGTGTTCGCGACATTCGCCAGCCTGACGTACTTCACCGGCTACGCGCTGCAACCGGGCGATTTTTCCGAAGAACAGCTTTATACCCTCTCGAAAACCACGACCAGACTGATCGACAAACTCGACGACAAAAATCCGATCGAAATACAGGCTTTCATCAGTAAAGAAGTTCCTCGCGAATATCTCGAAACCCGGAAAACCCTGATCAGTCTCCTGGATCGCATCGAAAAACTGGGTGGGAAAAAAATTACTGTCCGGCGTGTGGAAATCGCTCCCTTCGACGACCAGGCCGACGAAGCCGAAACCCTCGGAATCCGTCCGGTCATCCTGCAGGAAAACATCGCCGGACGCATCGAACGGGTCGACGTCTTTCTGGGGGCGATGATCAAAAGTTCCACCGATCAGGTCGTGATCCCGTTCTTCGGAAAAGGGCTCCCCCTCGAGTACGAACTGGCTCGAGCCATCGGAACCGTCAGCAAAGAGAAACGGCTCAAGATCGGCATCCTCCTGACCGACGCTCAACTCGTGCAGGAAGATGTCAGCAACCGCAGCCAGGAATGGCAACTGACCCGCATGTTGCGAATGCATTACGACGTCGTCCCCGTCGATCCGGCCAAGCCGATCGATCCCGGCAACTTCGACGTATTGCTGGCCGTGATGCCGTCGTCGCTCGAACCGCATCAGATGCCGAACCTGGTCGATTACGTTCGGTCCGGTGCACCGATCGTGATTTTCGACGACCCGGTTCCGATTACGCTGTCGCGCGCCCATCCGTCCGGACGACCGATGCTGTCGGTCGCCCCGCGAGTCCCCAAGCCGACCCCCGGAGGAATGATGGCCATGATGGGCGGGGGCCGACAACCGCCTCCCCCCAAGGCGGACGACGGAAAGCTGACCTCGCTGCTCGACGTCCTGCAGATCGCCTGGGAATACGATCAGATCGTCTGGGATGAGTTCAATCCGCACCTCGAGCTGGAAGACCTGGGGGGCGAATATCTGTTTATCTCTCCGCAGAGCGGTCTTCGTTCCGCCATCAGTGACGAATCTCCGATCACCAGCGGGATGCAGGAGCTGCTCGCGTTTCATTCGGGAACCGTCCAGCCGCGATCCAACATGAATGAGGACCGGACCTTCACTCCACTGCTGCGAACGTCGCGCGACGGTGTGCTGGCCGACTGGGACATGTTCACGTCGGCAGAATTCGATTTTCAGTCCTTCGGTCAGGCGTACGTCGTGAACCCGCTGCAAAGCACGGATCTGGCGGTGTTCTTCGTGGAATTGAGCTACGACGCCGAGACGAAATCGCTGTCGTTCAAGCTGCTCGATCGAGAGCGGGATAAGAGTTTCCCGGTCAATCCTCAAAAGATCGCAGCAATTGTCGATGATCCCTCAGGCAAAGACGGGAAGCAGGAACTGAAACTGACTTCCACACCCGCGGAGGATGATACGAAAGGCAACTCGTCGAGCTTTACCGTCAAAACCGAAGCTCTCCCGCAAGGAACCGCTTCGCTCCAGGGAGGGATTCGAATCGAGGTTCAGGGGGGTGAGTTCCGGGGACGATTTTCAATCGCGAGCGTGGCGTCGCTGGTCGAAGACAAAACCGTGATGGTCCCCATGTCGCAACGGGCCGCTCACGTCGTCGCGGCCCACATCAAGGAGAAAAACAAAGTCAACGCGATCTTCGTCGCCGATCTCGACATGATTTCGAACACCTTCTTCGGGATTCGCGAACAGGGAGGAATTCCCGGATTGAAACTGCACTTCGACAACATCAGCTTCGCGATGAACGCGATCGACGTGCTGGCGGAGGACGAAACCTACGTCGAATTGCGAAAGCGGAGACCGCAGTTGAGAACGTTGACGACACTGCAACGACAACGGGACGTCTTTATCAACGAACGAAACGCGCAAAAGCAACTGGCCGCGAACGAAGCCCGGAATCAACTCAAACTGGCGCGCCAGCGGTTTGAGGAACAAAAGGAAAAGATCGAACAGGACGAGAATCTCGACGAGCGCACGAAACAGAGAATGATCGAGAATCTGAATCGCGCCGAAGCCCGCAGACTCGAAGTGGCCGAAGCCAACATCCAGCGCGAGGAAAACAACAAAATCAACAAAATCGACCGGGAGATGAAACGTGCGATCGGCGAAATCGAAAATCGGGCGTGGCTGCGAGCGTTGCTGCTCTCTCCTCTACCCGCGTGCGTGCTCGGGATTCTGATGATGATTCAGATCCTGGTTTCCGAGAAGCGAAGCGTTGTTCCCGAGCGTTTGGTGAAGTAGTCAGTTTGAACATGTTTTTGGACCGAAAATCATCGAGACCGGATTCCTGAACGGGGATTTGTCATGAATAAAGAATTGAGTCGTACTCTGATTTACCTCGGAGTATGCGCCGCATCGCTGGCTCTGGGTTTCTTTACCTGGTCATCCAACAAACCGCGCGAGATCGACGACTACGCGCTCGTCGGCCAGGAGTTTTATCCCGATTTCAACAATCCCAACGACGCAACTTCGCTCGAGGTGACGGTCTTCGATGAGGACAAAGCCACAATCAGCGACTTTCAAGTCGAGTCCAAGGACGGCTTCTGGCGGATCCCTTCGCACTTTAACTATCCCGCTGACGCCAAAGAGCAGCTCGCCAAAACCGCGTCCTCGATCATCGGCATCAAGCGCGCCGCACTGGTCAGCCGGCTGGAGTCCGATCAGGTCAAGTACGCAGTAATCGATCCCAAACTCCAGGATCCTTCGAAGCTGAAAGGGCGCGGGAGCCGGATCACTTTGAAAAAGGGGAGCGAAATTCTCGCCGATTACATCATCGGGAGTGCGCATAAAGATCGCGCAGGTCACTATTACGTACGTTCCCCCGAAGAGAAGGAAACCTATCTCGCCCAGTTCAGCGTCGATCTCTCGACGAAATTTCAGGACTGGATCGACACCGATCTCCTGAAAATCGAGCAGGACAAACTGACCGACATCATCGTCAATAAATACACGATCGACGAACGGGAAGGGAAACTGACGAACGTCGATGTGACCGAGATTCATCGCGACAAATTCGGCGAAGCCTGGAAGATCGCCGACATCGATCCCGAAGTCCTCGAAGTCAACAGCGAGGCCGTCAAGAATCTCGTCTCCGCGCTCGTGGAAACCAGTATCCTCGGAGTGCGGCCCAAACCGGAAGGGCTCACGCCTGATCTCGGTGTGACGAGGGAAGCCGCTCAAAATCCCATTCTGATGACCAATATCCGCCGCGATCTCGCCGAAAAGGGCTTCTTCCTGACCCAGGCCAGAGAGAACGGCCCGCTGCAGGTGATCGCCAAGGAGGGAAGCTTCTACGCCGCCACCAACGAAGGACTGATGTACGAACTTCATTTCGGCGAGGTCTTCACGGGGAGTCTCAAGGAAATCGAGACCGGGCTGCTGGCAAAAAGCGAGAATAACGAAGACGGGAAGACCGGCGAAGACGGTGCCGAATCGGACGAGTCG
>DATKCB010000340.1:0-5305 GCA_035513495.1 Planctomycetaceae bacterium
GGACGACTTCAATCTGCCGGTCGTTCGCGACGCAGCCCAAACGTTCGAATTCACCCGCAACGGCGAGACGCAAATCCGGGATTTCGAAAGCGGCGGCGTTCGCTGGTGGGGCGCCGCCGAACGCTTGCAACTGAGCGAGGAACTGACCTTCTGGATCCTCGTCCTCCTCCCCGAATCCGACCTGCACGAAAGCATCGCGGAAGGGAGCTGACAGGAGGCCAACGGGCCGGACTCAAGTCAGCTCAGAACGTAACGTATCGAGAATTTGAGGAATGAATCGTTAGACCTGCATCAGCCCCAACGGAGCGGTCCGAAATTGATGAGCTGTCTGGCCCGCGCAAATCCTTTCGCTCACAATTCGCAGATGTTCCAGTCTCCCGCATCTTCTTCCACCACCCACGGATCAGCATATGTTCGAACCCCACCCACATCCATCGCCGGCGCATCTGAGAGTGCATCAAGGCCCTCAGTGAGAAGTTTGACTCCGCGATCAGTCAAGCGGTATGCGATACGCGTGAGGCTGTTCGCACCTTCGCGTGGTTCGCTGATCAGAACTGGGCCGCGACTCGTGTGTTCGTGCCATTGGTGCAGGCGAAATCCGACAAAGTGCTCGTGATAAACCGAGAACAGCGGAGCATCGAACAGTTTATTTGTGATAACATCAACCGGTCGAATGCAACCTCCCTCGTGAATGGCACTGAGCAGCAGTTCGTCAGGTTCGGACAACCGCACGCGACTCTCGGAATTGCGGCGGGGAAATCCGTAACGATACGGTTCCGTCTCTGCTTTCAGTTGAGGAAATGACTCAAGCCCCCGCTCGCGTAACTCACAAATCTTACGAGGATCGGAGTCGGCAAATGCCGACCAGAGTTGCGACGCGTCACCGAGATAGGCTTCCGACAGGGGCTTCGCTATCTCTAGTGCCTCGACTAATCTTTCTTCGCTGATAAAACCAATGGACATGCTGATCTTAAATTGATGTTCGTCGGGGACGAAAGGTTCGGCGATCCAGAATCGACTGACGTCGTGTGATACTTCTTTCAGCCCTGCTAGGAGCCACCAAAACGTCAAGCGATCCGGCCATGCCGAGGTCGTCCATACGACGATCGGCAATTCCGAAGAAAACCGGCCCACTCGGTCAAAAACTTCGGTGATATCTATGATATCATTTTCGATTGATTGCTTAAATTTACGGTCAACTTTGAGAGATGGTTTGTCGCCTGCGAGTACCTCAACTCGCTCGTACGACCGACTCCAATACTCGCGTCGTGCTTTCAGATGGAGTGTAGCGTCGATGTGAGTTGGCCCCTGTTCAAGACTGTCGCGTAGTGGCAGCGCTTTAGCTCTTCTCGGGAGTGCGATATTACCTCGACTGATGTTGATCGCTTGCTTGATGCTGGGGGGCGAGTTGGACATGTCATCAGTGTAGCCGGGCAAAGGATTCCGTTACAACGTCCGATCGAAGGCAAGATGAGTTACTCCGAGCTTTAATCCGCGAACTGACCGAGGAGGATTTTGATGTTCGAAAATGGGCTTCCAAATTTGTCCCCGCCAGTGCACCAGTTGCGCAACAAACCCAAGTAATACAGAGTGGATTGGAATGCGGAACATGAAATGAAGATCCCAGGTTCCATGTCCAATGTTCAGTTTCCACGCGATTGTGGCCCGAATCTCAAGTTCAGAATGCCTTCTTCTTCCTTCGCGCGTCTTCGCATCTCCGCGGCTTTGCGTCAAAAAATCCGCCCCGCCGCGCAACATCGAGTGATGAAACAAACCGAAATCCGGATTTTTTCCAAATGTCGTCCCAAATCGATCCAATTTCCCGGGTTTCGCCTCAACTTGAGAAGTTGAGAACTTGAGCTCTTCCAAAAAGCTCAAGTTCTAAAACCCCGAGAGTTTTTGACCAAAGCCAGCCGGAGTGATGAAACAAGTCAGCTTTGATCCGAATCTTTCCAGCGATACGATTCCCGCACGATTTCTCGGATCGCACGGGATGATCATTTCACCTTTCACCTTCGACTCTTCCACTTTTCACTGCTCCGCCCGTTTGAGTACCGGGGCACAGTCGGGTACAGTTTGCAGGCAACGAATTCACTTCCAGACCACTACAAAAAGGACATCCTCGTGACGGAGAAAATCGTCATCATCGGGTCCGGCCCGGCGGGCGGGGCGGCCGCCATTTACACCGCACGCGCCGACCTGCAGCCGGTCGTCGTCGAAGGGGAAGGAACGCAGGAGAACTGGGACCTCGGACGCCCCCCGCTCGGGCAGCTCGCCGTCACGACGGAAGTCGAGAACTATCCCGGTTTCCCGGCGGGCGATCTCGGAGCCTACCTCGACGACTCGATCGACGAGCCGCGGAGGAAATACATGGCTCCGCACAAAAAAGAAGGGGTTTCCGGCCCCGAACTGATGGAGCTGATGAAGCAGCAGGCGATCAATTTCGGGACGCGGGTCATTTCCGCCGACGTCACCGAAGTCGCGCTCGGCTCGCGTCCGTTTCATCTGAAACTCAGCAACGGCGACGAGATGGACGCCCAGGCCCTGATCATCGCGACCGGCGCACGGGCCAATTATCTCGGACTCGATTCGGAGAAACGGTTCAAGAACATGGGTGTCTCGGCCTGTGCCGTGTGCGACGGTGCCCTGCCCCGCTTCCGCAACAAACCGCTCGTGGTCGTCGGCGGAGGAGACTCGGCGATGGAAGAAGCCGACTTCCTCTCGAAGTTCGCCTCGACGGTTTACATCGTCCACCGCCGGGACGAGTTTCGCGCCAGCAAAATCATGGCCGAGCGTGCGCTCAACAATCCGAAAATCGAAGTCAAATGGAACTCGACCATCGACGAAGTCCTGGGCGACGACCAGAACGGAGTGACCGGTGTCCGGATCGAAAGCACCGTCGAAGAAGGAAAGAAAGAAGAACTCGAAGTGTCGGGATACTTCGCCGCGATCGGACACACTCCAAACACCGACTTTCTTGCCGGTCAGATCGAGACCAACGACAAGGGATATATCCTCTGGAAGGTACCGTTCCGCACGAACACCAGCGTCGAAGGAGTCTTCGCGGCGGGCGACGTGGCCGACGACTACTACAAACAGGCGATCACCGCCGCCGGAACCGGCTGCATGGCCGCCCTCGACGCCGAACGCTGGCTCGCGTCGCAGGGGAATCATTAAAGGTGTGTGCGAAAAGTGGGAAAAGTACGAAAGGTGAGAAAAGTCCAGGAGTTGAATCAAATCGTGCTCAGGTCAACTTTTCGCACTTTTCATACTTTTCCAACATTTCCTACTCGTCACACTCCCGGTGAATCTTCCGGATCGTGACTCGAACACTCATTGGGAGAGCAAACTCGTCATGCTGACTCAAGCCGGATGTCTCGCCCGTCGAAAGCGGCTCTGGGAAGCGGTTCCCGAGTCGATCGAATGGGTTTTGATCGCCGATCCGAGACACGTCCACTACTTCTGCAACTTCTGGGTACATCCCCTCAGCTTTTCGACTTGCGAACGGGGATTGCTGCTACTGGAACGCTCGGGCGCAGCGACACTGATGGCCGACAACTTCGCGCTCCGCTCGGCGGCACCGACCGATCCGTTTGTGGACAAGCGGATCGTCGAGACGTTTTACGATCACAAGCATTCGGTCATCAACCGCGACCACGTGCTGTTCAATGCGGTGAAGAAGATTTCGGACACAGTCTATGGTCGGCCCGGTGCGGTCGAAGCCGAATGGCTCCCCGTCGGCGCGCGGGAACTCCTCGGACTCGACCGGGAAGCTCACTCGGTTTCGCACGAACCGGAAGATCCTGTCCGAAAGGGTGATCTCGTCGATCTCGGTTCGATCGTCCGGCATCTGCGGAGAAAGAAAGAACCGGACGAAATCGAGCTGCTCAAGCAGTGCATGATCGCGACCAACGCGGGACATGCCCGTGCCTTTGAAATCGTCGCTTCCGGAGTGACGGAAGTCGAGGTTTACAGCGAGATGCTCGCTGCCGCAACAAAAGCCGCCGGTCGGGCGATCGTGATGTACGGAGACTTTCGGGCGACAAACGCCGAAGTTCCGAAAATCGGGGGGCTGCCGACTGAGTATCAGCTTCAGTCCGGCGACATGCTGATTCTCGATTATTCAGTCATGATCGACGGCTATCGCAGCGATTTCACGAACACGATTGCCGTGGGCGGTCCGAGCGACGATCAGCGGATGCTGTACGATCTGGTCACCGCCGCAATGGCAGCAGGCGAGGCAGCGATCAGGGCCGGCGCACTGGCGAAGGATGTCTATCGCGCGACGGCGGCTCCGCTGAATGCGTCACCCTACGGAGCGACCTTCACCAATCACGCCGGTCACGGACTCGGTCTCGGACATCCCGAACCGCCGATCATCGTGCCCGAGAGCAGCGATACGCTGCTGGCGGGAGACGTGATTACACTCGAGCCGGGCCTGTACGTCGAAGGGATCGGCGGCATCCGGATCGAACACAACTATCTCGTGACGAAGTCCGGATACGAACGACTCAGCAATCACGACATCCGCCTAGAATAATGTAACACATCAGCCAAATGGCGGGGAGAACTGTAGGACGGGCTTGTAGCCCAGACCTTTTAACATCTTTGATTGGAAGACTAGGAAAACCTGAGAAGATGAAAATCACAAAAACGCCTGTTTTTGTGATTTTCTCCACCATCATCAAAATAGGCAATTCTGGTGCTCTGGGCTTCAGGCTTGCGATTCACGGACTGAATTCACTAGACGGTGTGAAAACTTCTGTTTTTGTAGGTTCAAGTCAATCCTTCAAAGATGTTAAAAGCCCTGGGCTCCAAGCCCGTCCTACGTCATTCGGCTAAAGTGTTACGGAAGTTCAATTTTCGTGAGATGATAGACGGAATATCAGATCGGCGAAAGCAGAAAATTGCGTCGGCGAGCCCAGGCCGAGTCGGCTGGGAATCGAAGCCAGTCGTTCCAAACTCGTAGCTGAATTCGCAAGAATTCAGAGTCGTTTGGCGACTTCGTCCGAATTCTTGCGAATCCGGCTACCTCAAGACGCCCGTCTCTGGAACAACGGCAGGTTACAAACTTGCCCCACGAAGAGCCTGTTGCGCAACAAACTCACCTCTGGTAGAGGAGCGAAGCGAAAGCGGAAAGCAGAGAGCGGAAAGCGGAGGAGGAGAATGTTCCATTTCAAATGTTCAATGACCAAAATTCTGATCCCAGATCCCTGGCAACTGATCCCCCGCGCAACGTCGAATTGTGAAACAAACAGAAATCCGAAATATTTCCCAAACTACTTGAAAACCGTCAATAACTCTC
>DATKCB010000341.1:0-4110 GCA_035513495.1 Planctomycetaceae bacterium
GATGATCGCGGACGAACTTCATCTGCAACGATTCGCCTCCTCGCCCGAAGGGGGGGCTTCCGAAGCAGTTCTCGTAGAAAACTCTGCACTGCTGCACACCACTCAATTATTCCCAGTCAAGTCCGCGGGGGATACGCTCGGCAGAACCACCAAGGCGCAGTTCGAAGCGATCTTCGATTCCCTGCAGACGATTCTCGCTTCGCAACGCGCGGAGCGAACTCAGATCGTGAAGCTGAACGTCTATTTGAGGGACGAGGCGGATCACAAGCTGGTGAGTCAAATGATCCGACAATTGTTTGAGGCTTCGAAGTTACCCGCAGTCTCGTACGTGCAGACGAAATTGATCCGAGACGATGTAAAAATCGCGCTGGATGCCGTTGTGGCCCTCAACGGCGAGATGGGTTCTGATCTTGCGCAGCATCACCACCTCGCGAAACTGGGGGGGAATCCGAAGCAGTCGCACGTCAGTCTGCTCCCGCGCGGAGATGTCGTGTATGTCTCGGGGCAGGCGGAAGCCGGCGAGTTGAACGCGGCCACGCTAGCGACGCTGGAATCCCTGCTCAAAACGCTGAGTCATCTCCAGCTCGACCGCCGACACGTCGTGGGACTGAAATGTTTTCTGACGCCGACGGAGCGGGTTGGAGAAGTCGAACAGGTGATCGCGGATTATTTCAAAGAGGGACAGATCCCCGTCGTTTCGTACGTCGAATGGATCGCGGGAGAAACGCGGCCGATCGAGATCGAACTGATCGCGGCAGCTCCTCATACGATTTCGAATGAATCGGTCACCTATTTCACTCCTCCCGAACTGAAAGCGTCTCCCGTCTTCAGCCGGACCGCCCGGATTCACGGTGATCGACGGATTTACATATCGGGCCTGTACTCCGCCGAACCGGGAGATGGTGCGCAGCAAACGCGAATGATCTTCGATCAGCTCGAACAGGGTTTATCGGCGAGCGGATCGGACATGCAGCATCTGGCGAAGGCGACGTATTACGTCTCGAGCAGCGACGCCAGCGACCAGCTCAATCAGATCCGGCCTTCGCTCTACGATCCCGCTCGCCCGCCGGCTGCTTCGAAAGCCGTCGTGAGTGGTGTCGGAATGAACGGACGCCAGCTCTCGATCGACATGATCGCTGCCCCGGCGATTCACGAAGAAGAATGAATTTTTGTCACTTTAGCCGAAAAGCAGGGCGGGACGTACCAACGGGCTTGGAAGCCCGTTCTACATCAGTCGGCTGAAGAGTTACGAGTTTTTTTAAGCAGTGACACCACCACTTCAGGAAAGATTCGATGGCGAAAAAAAAGAAGCAACCCGAAACCGGTCTCGATCGATTAAAGAAAATGCCGCTCTGGCAATGGGGTTTGATCGTGATCTTTGCGGGTATTATGTCCAATCTGGTGATGGGCATGATGCCAGCTTCGGGAGGGTCCGCAATCGAGCGCCGGAGCCAAGATGTGGGCCGAGGAGTTGCGAGCCTGTTCTTCATTCTCGTCGGCGTCGTCCTGATCGTGATGCATTTCGTGCGGAAGAAACGGGATTCGTAACGCCTCGAATCACGTCCATCGAGAATCATCGCTGCTCCACTCGCTCGCACTTGCAGATCATTTTACGCTTCCACTTTTCATACATTTCGCACCTTTCGTACTTTTCGCACTCTTCACTTTTCGCACTCTTCAAAAGAGAGTTTCGCCTGCTATGAATCTGTCTGGAAAAATCGCGCTCGTCACGGGGGGCGGCCGGGGAATTGGAAAAGGGTGCGCGATCGAACTGGCCCGCAGGGGAGCCGACATCATCCTCAACGATCGACCCGACAGTCCCGATCTCGAAGTTGCCGCCGAAGAGATTCACGCGTTGGGCCGAATGTGTCACATATTTCCTGCCAACGTCTTCGAGCGTTCCGGCTGCGAACAACTCGTCTCGGACGCACTCAACGCTGCGGGAAAAATCGATCTGTTCGTCAGCAATCCCGCTTACAGCCGTCGAGGAACGTTCCTCGACTATGAACCCGAACAGTTTGAGCTGACGATCAAAGGGACGCTCACGAGCGGTTTTCACATGAGCCAGCTTGTGGCGCGGCATCTCGTCGGTCGGGGAGAGGGAGGCAAGATCGTGTTCATTTCCAGCGTGCAGGCGGAAATGCCGATGGGCTTGTGCGCACCTTACGGAGCTGCGAAGGCCGGCCTCAACCACATGATGCGTTCCATCTCGGTCGAGCTGGCCGCACACCGGATCAACGTCAACGCGATCGAACCGGGCTGGATCGACACTCCGGGAGAACATGCGACGTTTGGAGACGCCCTGATCGAAGCCGAAGGGAAACGCCTCCCCTGGGGACGCCTCGGTCTGCCCGAGGACATCGGGAAGGCGGCGGCGTTCCTCTGTTCGGACGAAGCCGACTACATCACGGGAACGGTCCTGCCGGTCGACGGCTGTTTTCGCTTCAAAGACTGCCGAGTCGCGGAAGGAAAACTCCGACCTTAGGTGCGAGAGTTCATTCCAGGACGATCACAGGTCGAGTGAGAAGTTGGTGAGTCGTTCCACTCCCTCGGCGGTCACTCGGTAGTTCTGTTCGAGTCGGATTCCGGCTCGCAACTCGGGTGTATAGAGTCCCGGCTCGGCGGTAAAGCAATCGCCTTCCTCGAAGAGATCGTCCCAGTTCGGATTCAGATGGGGTGCCTCGTGCGGGAACAGTCCGAAGCCGTGTCCGAGGTGGTGCGAAAACGCGCCTGTCTCGTATTCGTCGAGCTTCTCACGAGCCAAGTGGTAGAGTTCCCGGCACGAAATCCCCGGGCGGACGGTTCGTTCGACCAACTCCAGAACCGACACGATCGTCTCCCACGCCCGATATTGTTCGTCGGTCGGAGTGCCATTGACGGCAATCGTGCGGCAATTGTCGGCGTAGTATCCTCGATAGGCCGGGCCGAGATCGAGGATGAACAGTTCGCCATCCTGCGCAATTCGCGGACGGGGAGGACCGCCGGGGGAATTGCATTGATAATCGTTGCCCAGAGCAGTCAATGGTTCACCCGCGACTTCCACCGCGGCACCGTGTAACTGGTTGAACACTTCGAGTTCCGAGATTCCCGGCGCGATGATCCGGCGTGCCGTCTCGTACATGGCCTGGGTACAATCGATCGCGCGGCGAATCATGTCCAGTTCATCGGGATCTTTGCAGCGCCGCAGTTTCCAGATCTCGGCATCGAGATCGATCAGGTTGTCCGCGTTGTCCCCCGCAATTCTTCGAAGGTGCGCTCCGCAGACAGAAAATTCGACGCCGATCCGCCGGTTTGCTTTCGGTCGCACAACACCGGATAAGGCCGAGATCGCCAGTTTCGCCTGTTCCTGCCGCAACGTCGCGCACCATTGCGCTTCGAAGGTCACGACTTCATCCGCCGCGGCTCCCTCGGGAATCGCATTGGGAGCCGCCAGCGTACATCCCCCGGATAAGTCGAGACAGACCGCCGCCTGCATCAGGCGATGCGGACGAAAGCCAGTCAGGTATTGTACGTTCTCGTGCGATACGAAAATCGCCCGATGGAGGGAGAATCGATCGAGCAGGTCCCGCACGCGCTGTTGCCGAACTCGACACAACTCGGGGGAAAGATCCAGGGGAGCGGGCATGGTAAAGATTCGATAGGTTACGTCGGATTCAGTCGGCAAGTCCGATCGACAATAGCTTGGTCCGCGTGCGGACGAGCAATCGTCCGTCCGAGATCGCGGGCGTTCCGACGATGCTTTCTTCCAGATCGTTCCGGGAAACAAATTTGTAGTCCGGGCCGTCCTCCAGCACGACGATCTGCCCGTTATCTCCGGCGATGAAGATTTTTCCATCCCCGGAAATCGGCGAGGCGAAATATCCGCTCGCGTTGGGAATGCGTGCAGGTTCGCGGAGCGGCTGGCCGGTCGAAACCTCGAACAGCGTCGTGATTCCACCCCCTTTCACGAGCAACATGCGACCGTCGTGTACGAACGGCGAGACAATGTGGTCGGTGTGTTTGGTCGGATGCTTCCACAGTACGTGCGTGTCGGTGACGTCTCCGCGACCACCTCCCCGTACCGCCAGAATGAATTCGTCGGCAGGATTGTCATCGTCGAATGCAGCGCCT